>NZ_LJPA01000049.1:0-46853 GCF_001414035.1 Frankia sp. ACN1ag
AGCGGGTGGCCGGTGGCGGCGTCCCACAGCCGGGCGGTGCGGTCGTCGGCGGCGGTGGCCAGCAGGGTGCCGTCGGGGGAGAAGGCGACCGAGCGGACCGACGCCTCGTGGCCGGCAAAGGTGCGGAGCGCCTGACCGAAGGCGATATCCCAGAGCGTGGCGTTGCCATCGGCGGCGCCGGTGGCCAGCAGGGTTCCGTCGGGGGAGAACGCCACCGAGCGGACCGGGCGGTCGTGGCCGGCCAGGGTGCGCAGCGGGTGGCCGGTGGCGACATCCCACAGGCGGGCGGTGCCGTCGGTGGCGCCGGTGGCCAGCAGGATGCCGTCGGGGGAGAACGCCACCGCCCACACCCAACCGTCGTGGCCGGTGAGGGTGCGCAGGGGCCGGCCGGTGGCGACATCCCACAGCCGGGCGGTGCGGTCGTCGGCGGCGGTGGCCAGCAGGGTGCCGTCGGGGGAGAACGCCACCGACCACACCGAGCCGTTGTGGCCGGTGAGGGTGCGCAGGGGTTGGCCGGTGGCGACATCCCACAGCCGCGCGGTGCCGTCGGCGGCCGCGGTCGCCAGCATGCTCCCGTCGGGGGAGAACGCCACCGAGTTCTGGGGCGCATCGGCGGGCGCCGTCACCGTGTCCGCCTCGTCCGAGCCGGGAATCGCGGCCGCGCCGAGTTCCGTCGCGCCCGCCGCGGACCCGAGTGATCCGCCGAGGACGGCGGCCCGCGACCAGTGGCTGCCCGCCACCCTGGCGTCCGTCACCGTCACGGCGGTGAGGGTTGCGCCCGACAGGTTCGCGCCCGACAGGTCCGCCCCGGCGAGGACGGTGCCCGTCAGCCGGGCGCCGCGCAGGGAGGCGTCGGTGAGTATGAGGCCGCTGTGCCGTCCGCCCTCGATCCGGGCGCCGTCGAGCACGGCCCCGGCCGCCTCGACATGCTCGGACACCACGTCTACGAGCGTGGCGCCGGTGAGGTCCGCCCCCCTCAGGTCGGCGCCGGACAGCCGGGTACCGCGCAGGGACGCCCCACCGAGGATCGCCGTCCTCAGGTCGGCGTCGCGCAGGTCGGCGCCGTCGAGCCGGGCGTCGGTGAGGTTCGCCCCCTGCAGGTCGGCGCCGCGCAGGGCGCGTCCGGACAGATCGCGTCCGGACAGATCGATGCCCGCGAGCCGGGCGCCGTTACCGAGAAGCACGTCGAGGCGCCGCGCCACCAGGACGGCGTTCTCCCGGGCGATCGCGGGCGCGTCCGGGTCGCTCGCCGTGGACTCCGCCCAGGCGATCAGTCGGCTTCGGGGGGCCAGATCGACCAGGAAGTCGAGCATGAGACCGGACATCTCCTCGGCGGCGAGCAGGTCGCCGGCGGTCGCCGGAGCCTCGGCGCTGACGACCTCGGCCGGGGGTGCACCGCGCCGGGACACCGTGGCCTCCTGGGCGGCTCCGGCGAGCCCGGCGGCGACCTCGACCGCGACGAGGTATTCGAGCACCGAGCGGTGGATAAACGAGAAGCGGCCGTCGGGATCGCGGCGCAGCGCCGTACCAGAACCGAGCAGATGCGCGGTCTCGTCGACGCTGAGGACGCTGGGCCGGCCCATCACGCGCAGCACCTGTGCCGCGATCTCGGTGAGCCGGGCCAGATCGACGGCCACCTCGCCGCCACGCCACATCGCGACCGCCAGCTCGCGGACCGCCGTGCGGCGCCCGGCCAGGGTGAGCTCCACAGACCGCTTCGTCTCGTACGTCAACCACTGATCGACAAGCTCGGCGTAGAGCGCGGCGCGGGTCACGCGGCCGTCGCCGGTGCTCGCGGCCCGGTCCCGGACGGCGCGCAGTCGCTCGTCGTCGATCTCGACGATGAACGACAGCAGCCGCGGGTTCCGGGCGAGCTCGAGCAGGTCGTCGACGTCGTCGATGAGCGCGAGGCGGGTGGCCGCCTGCCGGGCCGCCTCGGCAAGGGCGGTCTCGTCGGCCGGCCGGCCCGCGGTCAGCGCCCGGGTGAAGTGCCCGACCAGGTAACGCTCGATCTGCGCCGGGGTGAAGTCCTCCAGCCGGACGATGAAGCGGCCCAGCGTCCGCTCGACCTTCTCGCCGGTCTTTTTCAGCACATCGTCGTCGTTGATGAAGAACTCGGCCCGGCTGGTCACGACGACCTTCGCCCGGTTCGGCCCGGCCGCGCCGCCGCCCGCCGCCGACCCGGTGCCGTCGAGGATCGCGAGCAGGCCGTCGAGATAGGCGCTCGCCCGCGCGTAGGTGACCCGGGCGGCCAGCTCGTCGAAGCCGTCGAAGATCAGCACCACCCGGCCCTCGCGGACCATGTATCGGAAGGCGTCCAGGTCGGGCTGGCGCACCCCGGCATCGACCAGGTGCTGGACGGCGAGCAGGTCGAGGTCGAACGACTTCTCCAGCTTGCCGAGTTCGATCAGCATCGGGTCGACGTGCGGGAGGCGTTCGGGCACGGCCAGGGCGAGTTGGCGGGCGAGGAACGTCTTGCCATGGCCGAACGTGCCGAGCACCAGGATGAACCGTGCGTCGTCGGTGGCCAGCCAGTCCAGCACCATCTCGAGGGCATCGCCGCCGACCGGCGTCCGGCTGCGGTCGATGCGGCGGATGTGCTGCGGGACGTAGGCGGCGGGCGGGTAGTCCGGGTCGCTGAGCAGTTCCTCGGTCTGGCGGACCCGGTAGTCGCGCAGGTCGAACACGCCCTGGTACTCCGGCATGCTCAGCAGCCGGACGTCCCGGCCGCGGGCGAAGGCCACCAGCTTCGGCGAGGCCGGGTCGTCGCCGGTGTACACCAGATCCGTCAGCCGTAACGGGAACGCCAGGTAGGCCCGGGTCATCTCGGCCGCGAAGGACTCGATGGCGAGTTCGTCGGCTCCGCCCTCGACCAGGCCGATCAGGCGCAGCTCGACGATGCGGCCCTCCCGTCGCCACCCCCGCAGATGCGTCGGCGTGTCCCCGGCGGCCTCGACCCGCTCGACGACGGCGTCCCGGTGGTGCAGCCGTGCCACCTCGGCGAGCTCGTCGAGGGTGTCCCGCGGCCGGGCGACCGCCGCCGGCCGCCGCCGCTGCGAGTCGTCGGCGTCGAAGGCGTCGTCAGGCTCGGCCTGTTCGGCCGAGGCTCGGACCGTGTCCTGAGCGGGCCAGGCGTCGTGACCGAACGTCTCGCTCGCCGGGTCGAGCGAGAGCGAGACGCGGGCCGACAGCGCGTCGTCGGCCTCGAAACCGGCCGGGGTGCCCGGCGCGAACACGCGTGACCTGCGCTCGAATCCCGCCGCGTCGATGTCGATGAGCTGGTAGCGGCCTGGTCCCGGGGCCTGCACCGCGGCGGCGGCGTCGGCGCTGCGCGGGTCCGCCGGCCCGGGCCCTGCCGGGATCGCCAGCAGGCCGGCCGGAAGCCGGCCGATGCGGCCGTCGCCGTGGCCGCCGTGCAGCAGCAGGTGCAACCGGGGTGCGAGGAGCCGGTCCAGCTCCCCGCCATCGTGGAGGAGGGCCCCGGCATCCGTGCCGGCGACGCTCGCCGGGCCGTGGTGCACCGCGCCGATCCGCAGCCAGCCCTCCCATCCGCCCTGGTCCAGTTCCTTCACCACCGCGCTCAGCTGGCGCTCGCCGACCTCGCCGGTGCGCACCTCGTGGGTCTGCGCCATCGTCGAGTTCAGCCCGGCGACGACAACCTTCAGCTCCGGGAAGGCGACGACCGACCATTCGTGTCCCTGCTGGAAGCGTGCCTCGGCCTCCGCCCCGTGCAGCCGCCGCAGGAAGCCGGCGAAGAACGCCCACTTCGGCCAGTGCGGCGGTACGGCTGTGCGATGGTAGGCGTCTTCCAGCGCGACATACGCCTTGCAGAGCGCGGCGTTGACGTCGAGGTCGCCGGGCACGACGACGATCCGCTCCCGGGCGAGGCCCAGGCCGTCGGCGAGACCGGCCAGGAAGTCGTGGGCCCGATCGAACTCGTCCTCGGACGCCGTCCGGGTCAGGTCCCCGGTCACGATCATCAGGTCGGCGATCGCGGCGTGTCCGTCGACACCGGACCGCTTCGCGCCGAGGCCGCGTAGGTCGTCAAGCATCGGTGTCAGTGTCGACTGCGCATCGCCGTCAGTCTCGTCGGAGCCACCGAAGCGCAGGTCGGACAGGTGCAGCACCGAGATGGNCCGCCGTCGCCGTTCGCCCGCGCGGCTATCCGCCCCCGGCGGGGGAGGCAAGGTGGGCGGACCCGGGAAAGGGGGAGCGGTCGCCGGCCTCGCCCGACCCGCCACCGTGGCGTGCATCTGCGCGGCCAGCGTCGCCGTGGCCGCGGCCTCGTCCAGGCCGACCAGGTCGATGTAGCCGCGGCCGGCGAGCAGGCCAGTCGGCGTGCACAGCCGCGCGCGCACCGGGACGATCACTCGCCCGGCACCGAGCGGGTCGCGGCGGAATCCGGCCTGCCACTCCGCCTGTCCGTACGAGGACCGTTCGAGGTACGCCTCCGACAGGACGGGCACGATCCGTTCGGCCCGGGTCAGGCCGTCCTGCATGCACGTGACGAAGTCGGTGCCCGCGACGAAGTCCCAGGCCTGGACGAAGACCCGAAACGGTTCACCCGGCGTGCGCTCCAGATTTTCGAGCTGCCAGGCGATCCACTCCGCCCAGGCCCTGTCGTCGCCGGTGTAGCTGATAAAGAAGTCGTGCTCCCATGCCCGTGTCACCCCGTTCGGCATTTATCGAGCATGCCATAGCCGGATCGCCGCCGGCCGGCAATGGAGGAGGTTTTTCGTCCGCTCGTGACAAGTCTGGTGTCGGCGCAGGTCACGGGTTTGCTCTGGCCCAGGTTTCGTGGATGGTGGCAGAATTGTTGCCGCGGCGCTGGAGGCGCACCGCGGAATAGCCGGGGCGCCAGCTTGCCAGGACGATCTCCTCGGCGGGCTCGTCGACGGTGGTGCGGACGATCTCGGTGAGCTCGACGCGGAACAGGTCGAACGGCTCGGGGGGCTGCACCTGTTCGGCGAAGCGGGCCTGGGTCGCCGGGTCGTCGACCCAGCGGGCGAAACCCGCGATCCGGACGTCGCCGCCGGCCATGTCGGTGCCCGGCCCGGGGTTGGCGGACAGCGCGAAGCGGGGGTCGCGGCGCAGGTCGCGGGACTTTCGGGCGGCGGGCATGCTGCCGAGCCACAGCTCGCCGGAGCGGAACGTGACCTCGATGCCGCTGGTGCGCGGGGAGCCGTCGGCGCGGATCGTGGCCAGGATGTGATGGCGGAAAGCCTCGAACCGGGTGCGCATGGTGTTGGCGAGGGCGGGTTGGGCGGTCTCGAAGTCGCGCCAGGATGTCGTCACCCGGCCATCCTGCGGCGCAAACCCTGCCATCCTCCGTCATGGTTTCCGGCCTAGCATCGCGGGGTGCGATCGAGCCGGCTGACCGCGTTGCTGCTGCACCTGCAGGCCGTGCGGCGGGCGACGGCGGCGGAGCTGGCCGCCGAGCTGGAGGTGTCCGTCCGCACGGTGCACCGCGACATCGCCGCGTTGCAGGACGCCGGGGTGCCGCTGTGGACCGAGCCGGGCCGGGCCGGCGGGGTGCGGTTGATGGACGGTTGGCGCACCAGCCTCGACGGGCTCACCGGCGACGAGGCGGCGGCGCTGCTGCTGCTCGGCGCGGGGCCCGAGGTACTCGGCGGGCTGGGGCTCGCCTCGGTCGCCGCGGCCGCGCGCACGAAGATTCTCGCCACGCTGCCGCCGCGGCCTCGAGCCCAGGCGGGGCAGGTCCGCCAGCGGTTCCTGCTCGACGCGCCGGGATGGTTTCACCGCGAGGAGGCCGTGCCGCACCTGGCCACGCTCGCCGAGGCGGTGTGGGCGGGTCGCCGCGTCGATCTGCGCTACGGGGATCTGCGCTACGGGGATCTGCGCTACCGGCGGGAGAGTGCCGCCGCGGCTCCCCCCGGCCCGTCGCCGGACGGCGTCGATCAGGGCCGTGTCGATCAGGGCCGTGTCGATCAAAGTGTGGCGCGCCGCGTCGATCCGCTCGGCCTGGTCTGCAAGGCGGGTACCTGGTACCTGGTGGCCCGGCACCGGGGCGATGTTCGCAGCTACCGCGTCGGGCGGATCCCCCAGGCCAGCGTGCGGGCGGAAACGTTCGACCGGCCGGACGACTTCGACCTCGCCGCCTGGTGGCGGGCGGGCAGCGACGAGTTCGCCCGCTCCCTGCTGCGCTGGAGTTGTCGGCTTCGGCTGTCCCCGGCGGCGCTGCGCGGCTTGCGGCACGCCGTCGACCCGTTCGCCGCCCGCGACGCCATCGCCGGCGCGTCGGCGCCGGACGGTGCCGGCTGGCGGGTGGTGGAGCTGGCCACCGAGGGCCCGGATGTCGCGCTGTCCCAGGTGTTGGCGCTCGGTGACGGGGTCGAGGTGCTGGCGCCGGAGGAGCTGCGGGCCGCCCTCGCCGAGACCGGGCGGCGCATCGCCGCACGCAACGCCTGACGAGAACTGCGTGGTCGCGCGTTTGTCAGGCGGGTCCGGGGAGGTCCCGGTACCGGTACCTTCTCGGAAAGGCGGTTCGAGGGAGGTCGCGCCATAAGTACCGGTGAGCTGCTCGCCGTCGCCCTGGTGATGGCCGTGGGCCTGGTCGGGATCGTCCTTCCGGTGCTGCCCGGTCTGGTCCTCGTCTGGGGCGCGGGGCTGTGGTGGGTGATCGCGGACGGCGGCGGGGTGGGTCGCTGGATCGTGCTGGCCCTGATGACGGCGCTGTTCGTGATCGGCGCGCTGACGAAGTACGTCCTGCCCGCGCGGGCCACCGCCGGGCGGGGGGTGCCCTGGCAGAGCCTGGTCCTCGGCGCGGTCTGCGCGATCGTCGGCTTCTTCATCGTGCCGGTTCTCGGGCTGCTGATCGGCGGCGTCTTCGGCATCTACGTGGCGGAGCTGATCCGCCTCGGTGACTATCGCACCGCGGGCGGCACCACCTGGGCGGCGATCGTCGCGTTCGGCGTCGGCGTGCTCGTCGAACTCGTCGCGGGCGTCGCGATGGCGGCCGTCTGGGCCGTCGGTGAGCTCGTACTCTGACCCCGCCGACACGCCCGGGTCGCCATCTTCGCGCATTCCGTAGAAGAAAAGTCCTTCGCCGCGGCGATGAGTCGGTCTATCGATAGACCGGATTTCGTCAGACCGGATTTCGTCGTGGTGATGTGGCGAGCCGGCGGCCATCGTGGTTCCGTGCGCCGTTGCATACTGCCCAGATGAAATGTGGCGGCGCGCGGTGAGCGGGCCGATGGTGCTGATCCAGAATCCGACGGTCGTGCAGCCGGTGGAGACGTCGGTGTTCCGGCCGGGCCGGCCCGCCTACGACCCGGTCCGGGCTGCGGCGGAGTCGGCCGCCGTGCGGGCGGCGCTGACCGACCTCGGGGCCNATCCCCGCGCGCCGTCGGAGATTCTCGCCGCCCTACCCCGTGAGGTCCTGCTCGAACTGGCCGCCCGCGCCGTCAGCGCCGACGACGACGCCCGGCTGTCCGCGGCCCGCGACGTGATGCGCGACTGGTCCGTCCCGGCGCTCGTCCCGGTTGTGCTGCGCCAGCCTCGGCTGCTGCTCGACCCAGCCGCCGGCGGCGGCGTGATCGGCCCCGACCAGCCGGACGAGAGCTACGCCCTGCGCCCGCTCGCCGGCCTGATGTTTCCCCGCGACCACTACGTCGACCTCGGCGGGGCGATCGCCATCGGCCGGCTGCGCCGTCGCGACCGGGCGCGGGAGACGGTCGTGATGGCAGCGGTCCTGCGCGGCCTGCGGGGACGCTCGGCGGAGGTGCGGGTGCCCGAGCCACTGTTCCTGGCCGGCGGCGACCTCGTCACCTGCGACGGTGTCGCCGTCCTCGGCACCGGCGCGCGGACCAGCCCGGCGGCGTGGGGGCTGTTGCGCCCGCACCTGCTCGCCGCGTTCGGCCGGGTCGTGCGGGTTCGCGACGAGCTGCTCCGCCCGGGTGAGCCACACCTGGACCACTGGCTGGGGCTCGGCCCCGGCATCGCGCTGGTTGCCGCGGACCGGCTGCACGCGCCCGCCGTCGTCGAAAGTTACGGCGCGGCCAGCCGGGAGACGACCCTCGTCGACGCGCTGCGCAGCATCGAACTGGCCGTCTGCCCGCTGGCTCCGGAGACGGTCGCCGCGTTCGCCGCGGGGGTGTTCTTCCTGCCCGGCCCGCGGCCCGGGGCCTGGACGGCGGGCGGCGACGAGCCGGCGGCGCTGGTGTCGACGGCCAGCGCGCCGTGGACCGAGCCGGTGCTGTCCCGGTTTGGCGTGCACACCGTCGCCGTCCCGTTCGACGAGCATCACAAGCAGCTCGGCAGCCTGCACCGCGCGCTCAACACCGTCCCCGGTGTGCTCGGGGACGAGCCCGGCCGGGCGATCAGTGGATGGCGTCAGGACGCTGTCGGGTGAACCGGCGCGGCAGCCGGCCGAGCAGCCGACCGCGCCGCGTTTCGGTCGGCTCGGCGGCGACGCCCGGTTCATGATCGGCGGATGTCGGGGGTGGCGCGCTCGCGTCGGCGGCCGCCCGGGCCTGGAGCCGGGCGCGAATCTCGTCGGGGGAGTAGGAGCCGCGCTGGCGCTGGTCGCGGGCGACCAGGACGCCGGTCGCGGCCACCCCCGCCAGCCCGGCGACGCCGAGCACCTTCCCCCACCGGGCGAGCTGCAGCCCGCCGGCCGGACGCCCCCCGCCGGCCTGACGCGTTCGTCCAGGCTGACGCGTTCGTCCAGGCTGACGCGTGCCTCCAGGCTGATGCACTCCGTCAGGCTACGGCGTACCGGCCCGGATGGGGCATCCTTACCGGCATGCCCGATACGCGGATCGGCCTGACCGACGCCCTGGAGCTGGCCCGCACCGGTGACCTGTGGCTGTTCCGCGGTCGCACGGCGGCGGACCGAGCCATCCAGACGACGACGAACAGTCCGGTCAACCACGTCGGCATGGCGATCGTGCTCGACGATCTCCCCCCGCTGCTGTGGCACGCGGAGCTGGGTAAGTCGCTTCCCGACGTCTGGGCGGGCACGCACCACCGCGGGGTGCAGCTCCACGACCTGCGGGCGGCCGTGGAGGTCTGGGCCCGCCGCTATGGCCAGCGGGCCTGGCTGCGGCAGCTCTCGCCGGCGGTCGGCACCGGACGGGAGGACGCCGCGCTGCGCACGGTCGCCCGCCTCGACGGCACCCCGTTCCCGTCCACCGCCCAGCTCGCGACGCGCTGGCTACGCGGACGGTTCCCGCGCCCGCGCCGGGCGGTGTCCCCGCAGGCGCTGCAGACCGCCTACTGCGCCGAAGTCGTCGCCGTCACCTACGAGGCGATGGGCCTGCTCCCGCCCAACCGGGCGCCGAACTGGTACGACCCGGGGCGGTTCTGGAGCGGGGACGCGCTGGAGCTGCGCGCCGGCTTCAGCCTCGGCGGCGAGATCGCCGTGGACCTCACTGCCGGCACCTGACTGGGCTCGCGAGTCTGGTTGCGATCAGGAAAGGTTCGGCTGTGCTCCCTGATCCGGATCGTCGAGGCATGGAAGCAGAGACGCATTGATCGCGGCGGCTGCGATCGGGCAGCGCGGCGCGGCTCTGCGGCTCCGCGGCTCCGCGGTTCCGCGGAACCGCACGATCGCTGGGACCTGGGCCTGAGGCCGGGCGGTCTCGTGCGGTTCCGGGGCACACCACCGGCGCCTGATTCAGTGGCGGGCCGCGGCGGCAGCGGCGCGGCCCATGGCGCGACGGGTCTCGACGACGATGTTGCGTGCTCGAGCGATGTCGCGGCGCGCGACGGGGCCAGGTGGGGCGCCGCGGGCGTCGAGTTCACGGGTCAGCGCGCACAGGGCCGGTCGGCAGGCGAGCAGGGCCGCGACGGCGTCGTACCGGTGCGGCCGGATGGCCTGGCCGGGTCGGCGGTGTCGGCGTGGTCGGCGGGTCAACGCCCGGTGCGCCCGTAGCGGCGGGGCGACCAGGGCGAGCTGATCGAAGGCGGTCTCCAGCCGGTCGTGTGCATCGGCGAGGGCGGCCCGCATGACCTCGGGTGTCGTCCTGCTCGGGCGTGGCATGCGGGCGCGGCCCGTCTGGCAGACGACCAGGTAGTCCGTCAGGGCGGCAAGGAGGTCGGCGATCCGTCGGCGCAGGACGTCGCCCGTGCGCACCGGCAGGACGAACCAGGCCGCGGCCAGACCGATCGCCGCGCCCAGCACCACCGCGGCCAGCCTTTCCCGCAGCAGCCCCGTTCCGGTCTGCCCGTAGTACCCGTAGAGCAGAGCGAGCACGCCGGTGACGCACGCCGTCCAGTAGGCGTAGGACGCCGACCGCAGCCACACCCCGAGCGCGAGCAGGACGAAGATGAGCACGATCGACACGTCGTCGCCGGCGGGGAAGCGGCCCGCGACGACGGTGGCCGCCGCCGTCCCCACCGCCGCGCCGGCCAGCCGCTGCGCGCAGCGGTAGGCGACGTCGCCCCGGCCGCGGTTGCCGCTGTGGACCAGGTAGGCGGTGAGAACGAGCCAGGACCGGTGCTCGCCGAACACGTGGCGCCCCACGGCGAAGGCCGCCCCGAGGGCCACCGCAAGCTGGACCGCCATCCGGGTGCTCGCGGGAAGTCGCCGCCTGCGCCGTGCGATCCCGGGCGCCGAAGGCGGCGCGACTCCGGGCGCCGAAGGCGGCGCCGTCCGATCGGCCGCGACCGGCCTTGCTGTCGGCTGTTCCCGCCGGGCCGGCCGGCGAGGCGGACCTGGTGCGAACAGCCGAGCCTCGGCGTGCCGAGCGATCGTCACCCAACCGATCGCGATCAGCGCGATCGCGACGAGGTTGAGCCGCGACGTCGGCCCTTCGCCGGGCGGAACCGGGGTGACGAGCAGCGCGATGAACGGCAGCGTGGCCAGGGTGCCGGCCCGGGTGCCCACCGGCCCGAACCGCCGTGCCCAGACGGCGCCGCTGACCGCCGCGGTGAACAGGACCTCGCCCACGGTCCGATGCCGTCGGGAGAGGTCGGCGACCTCGCTCGCGAGTAGCGCCACCGACGGCGTCACGAGCAGCGGCAGCAGCCGCGTGGCCCGCGGGCCGTCCTGCCCGCCCCGCCCGACCCGGCTGAGCGTCAGCGCGAGGACCACGCCGAGTACGGAGATGCCGGCGGACGCGCCGGTCAGGCCACGCAGCGCCAGTGACGTGCCGAACGTGGCCAGCACGGCGCCCATCGTCACCGCCGCCGCCCGCAGCTCGGTGCGTCGATCGACGGACGGCGAGCCCGGGGCGCGAGCCGCCCGGCCACGTTCGAAGATAGTCGTCACAGCGAACTAATCTCCGCCCCCTGGTGGCACAAGTTGCATGGTAGCCGCATTCTACGGGCCTGATCACGACGGCTGATAGTAAGTGATAGCGTGCTAACTGTGCGAGCAGGACAGGCGGCAGGACAGGCGGAGAGCGCGGCGGCGGTCCGGCGGGCGGTGACGCGGCTGGGCCGCCGGCTGCGGGCGGAGCGACCGGCCGGCGCGCTCAGCGGGACCAAGCTGAGCGTGCTCGGCCACCTCTACCGGCTTGGCCCGAGCACCCCGGGTGCGATCGCCGCGGCCGAGCGGCACCAGCCGCAGTCGCTGTCGCGCACCTTCGCCGAGCTGCAGGCCGCCGGGCTGATCAGTCGGCGCCCCGGGGAACGCGACCGGCGGGCCGCGGTGTTGACGATCACGCCGGCCGGACGGGAGGCGCTCGTCCGCGATATGGCGGACCGCGACGCCTGGCTCGCGCAGGCCCTGGACATCTTCACGCAGGCCGAGGTGGACCTGCTGCGGATCGCCGCCGGCCTGCTCGAATCGCTGGCGGATCGCCCGGTGGGCCTGCGCGGCCTCGCGGGCGGCACCGACCTGGGCGCCGTCCTGGAGCAGCCGGCGTGACCACCCACCGGCCACCGCCTCCGCCTGCCTCATCACCGTCGTCCGCGTCGTCCGCGTCGCCGACCGGCGAGCCGGACTGGGTGCGCCACGCGATCTGGTGGCACGTCTATCCGCTCGGATTCGCCGGCGCCGACACCACCGGAGCCGACCGGCGGCCCACGCGCGGGCTCGCCCGGATTGCCGACTGGCTCGACTACGCGGTGCGGCTCGGGGCGTCCGGCCTCGCCCTGGGACCGATCTTCGCATCGTCGACCCACGGGTACGACACGGTCGACCACTTCCGGATCGACCCGCGGCTCGGCGACGACGCCGACTTCGACGATCTCGTCGCCCGCGCCCACCGGCGGGGGCTGCGGATTCTGCTCGACGGGGTGTTCAACCACGTCGGCCGGGAGCATCCCGCCTTCGCCGCATCGCCCGACGGCGGGGACGCGCCGCCGCGCCCGGACTGGTTCGTCCCCACGGGCGGGACCGGGCCGGGTGGACGGCCCGAGTACGCTACCTTCGAAGGCCACGGCAGCCTCGTCACGCTGCGGCACGCGAACCCGGCCGTCGCCGACCACGTCACCGAGATCATGACCCACTGGCTCGACCGGGGCGCCGACGGCTGGCGGCTCGACGCCGCCTACGCGGTCCCCGCCGACTTCTGGGCGCAGGTGCTGCCGCGGGTGCGTCGTGCCCACCCGGACGCCTACCTGGTCGGCGAGGTCATCCACGGCGACTACCCGGACATCGTCCGCCGCACCGGCCTGGACGCGGTCACCCAGTACGAGCTGTGGAAGGCGATCTGGAGCTCGCTGAACGACGCCAACCTGTTCGAACTGGCCTGGGCGCTGGGCCGGCACGACGGCTTCCTCGACAGCTTCGTCCCGCTCACCTTCGTCGGCAACCACGACGTCACCCGGCTCGCCAGCCGGCTGCGCGAACCGCGCCACCTGGCCCACGCACTCGTCGTGTTGTGCACCGTCGGCGGCACCCCNAGCGTCTACTACGGCGACGAGCAGGCGTTCGTCGGCGTCAAGGAGGACCGCGTCGGTGGCGACGACGCCGTCCGCCCCGCGTTCCCGGTCGGCCCGGCCGCGCTCGCCCCCTACGGCTGGCCGATCTACCGGCTGCACCAGGACCTCATCGGTCTGCGGCGGCGTCACCCCTGGCTGCACACCGCCCGCACCCGCCCGCTGCACCTGACCAACGAGCAGCTCGTCTACGAGACGAGCGCCGAGGGGCAGCGCCTGCTCGTCGTGCTCAACCTCGCCGGGGCCCCCGCCGACTGCCCCGCACCCGACGCCGGGCAGCTTGTCGCCGGCCACGCGGACCTGGTCCAGCCCGGCACGGCGCAGGCCCTCGCCCGCCTACCACCCTTCGGCTGGGCCGTCCTCGCCCCCGCCGACCACTGATCCCCGACCACTGACCCCAGCCCACTGATCCCCGCCCGCGGACCCCGCCGACCGCCCCCTGGCTGCACACCGATCAGGAGAACACGACCGTGCGGCGGCCGCTGATGAGGACGCGGTGCTCGACGTGCCAGGTCACAGCGCGAGCGAGCGCGCGGCACTCGACATCGCGGCCCAGCGCCGCGAGGCGGTCGGGACCGTCGGCGTGATCGACCCGGATGACGTCCTGCTCGATGATCGGGCCGTCGTCGAGCTCGGCGGTCACGTAGTGCGCGGTCGCGCCGATCAGCTTCACCCCGCGGGCGTGTGCCTGGTGGTAGGGCCGGGCGCCGGAGAAGCTCGGCAGGAACGAGTGGTGGATGTTGATCGCCCGGCCGGCGAGCAGCGCGCACAGCTCAGGGGAGAGGATCTGCATGTAGCGGGCGAGGACCACCAGGTCGATCCGTTCCCGCTCGATGATCTCCAGAATCCCCTGTTCCTGCCGGTCGCGGGTGGTCGGGTCGACCGGCAGGTGATGGAACGGGATGGCATAGGAGCCGGCGAGGTCGGCGAAGTCGGGATGATTCGACACGATGGCGGGGATGTCGACGTCGAGCAGCCCCGACCGGTGCCGGTAGAGCAGATCGTTGAGGCAGTGTCCGAACCGGCTCACCAGGATCAGCACGCGGGGGCGGACCGCCAGGTCATGGACTCGCCAGTCCATCGCGAACGGGCGGGCCACGGGGGCGAAGCCGGCCCGCAGCGCGTCCAGGGCGAGGCCCGGTTCCTCGGCGACGACGTGCACCCGCATGAAGAACCGGCCCGAGTCGGTGTCGCCGAACTGGGCGGCGTCGGCGATGTTGCCACCGGCGTCGGCGAGGAACGCGGAGACCGCCGCGACGATCCCGAGCCGGTCGGGGCAGGACAGCGTCAGGACGAACTCGCCGGCCGCCGTCCGGGCGGCGGGGCCGGTCGGTGGCCCGGGGGAGCGGCCGGGATCGGCGGAGTGCGGCGTCGCGCCGCGGTCTTCAGGGATGGGCACATCCCTTCCTACCTCGGCACGACCGGCCACACCCGGCGCGGCGCACCGGTCCTGCCCTTGCGTACCTGGCCGGAGCCGGGGCGGCGGCACGGGGGCCGGGCGCCCTACCGCGGCTTGCGACCCTGCACGCCCCTCGTGCGCGGCCGCCGGCCGGCGGGGAAGGCGCCGGGGCCGGTTCGTACCGCGGGGCGTCGTCGGCCGGCCGAGAGCGGGCGGCGCCCGCGATGGTGCCTCACCGCGCGTCCGGCACGGGCGGCACCGGTTCGCCGTCGAGGTGTGGGACGGTGATGGCGGTGAGCAGCAGGCCGCGGTCGACGAGCCAGTGGCCGTCGAAGCCGGTGAGTTCGCCGCCGTCGAGCGTCGGCCCGGTCACCAGCAGCTTCGCGGTGAACGTGCCGCGGGCCGGGGCGACGGTCACCGGCCTGGACAGCGCCGTGCCGCTGTCGGCTGCCGAGCCCGTCGGGACGGCTGTGCCTGTCGGGACGGCTGTGCCCGGGTCGATGGTGAGGGCGGCGTCCTCGAAGCCGAGCCAGCGCTGGGCCAGTGGGAACCACGCCTTGTACACCGACTCCTTGGCGCTGAACAGCAGCCGGTCCCAGTGCACGGTCGGCCGGGTCCGGGTGAGAGTGGCGAGCCAGCCCTCCTCGGCCGGGACGGTGATCTGCGCCGTGACGCCCTGAGGGTTGGGTTCGTTCGGTTCGGCGTCAATGCCGATCGTGCGCAGCCGCCCGGCGAACGCCACCGCCGCCGCCCGGTAGCCGGCGCAGTGGGTGATGCTACCGACCACCCCGTCCGGCCAGCGGGGGGCGCCACGATCGCCCGGCAGGATCGGCGCCGGCGGCAGGCCGAGGCCGGTCAGCGCCTGGTGCGCGCAGATGCGGGCGGTGGTGAACTCCCGGCGGCGCTTGTCGACGGCGCGGGCGAGCAGCGCGGCCTCCTCGGGGAACAGCACGGCGTTCGGGTTGTCCTCGAACGCCTCGACGGCGACGGCCGCGTCCGGCAGCAGGCTGGACAGCATCGCGGTCAGCTCCGCGCCGTCGACGGGGACCGGGTGGGACTCGGCGACGCCGCTCGCCCCTGCGCTCCAGCGGCCGGGGCCCCGCCGGGCTCCGACGGGTAGGGCAGGATCTGGCGGGGGCCGGCGAAGGGCCGGCCGTAGGCCTCCCATGCGACGCGTTCCCGGGGGTACCCCATCGAGACCTCCTCGAAGCGGACGCCGTCGTACCAGGTCGTGCGGGGGATGTGCAGGTGGCCGTAGACGACCGCGGCCGTGCGGTGACGCCGGTGCCAGTCGGCGGTGGCGGTCGTCCCGCACCACAGCACGAACGTCGGGTAGCGCAGGATGTCGGTGGGTTCCCGGACGAGCGGCCAGTGGTTGACGAGCACCGTCGGCACGGCCGGATCGAGGGCGGCCAGCCGCTCGGTGGTGTAGGCGACCCGGGCCCGGGACCAGGCGTCGATGGTGGGATGCGGATCGGGGTGCAGCAGCCACTCGTCGGTGCACACCACCCCGGTCTCCCGGGCCAGGGCGAGGGCCTGCTCCTTCGTCGCCGTGCCCNCCGGGCGGAAGCTGTAGTCGTACAGGGCGAACAGGGGCGCGACGACCACCGGGCCACCCTCGCCCGTCCACACCGGGAACGGATCCTCCGGGGTGACCACGCCGAGGCCGCGGGCGATCTCGACCAGGTGGCGGTACCGCTCCTCGCCGCGCAGCCGGAGCGGATCGTGCTTCGGCGTCCACAGCTCATGGTTGCCGGGCACCCAGATCACTTTGGCGAAACGCTGGGTGAACAGTTGCCAGACCGCCTCGATCTCGCCGGCGACCTCGGCCACGTCACCGGCCAGAATCAGCCAATCCTCCGGCGAACCGGGCTCGATACCCTCGACAATCAGCCGATTCTCCGAATAACCGACATGAATATCACTGACGGCCATCAGCCGACCGGGCGGCGCAGGTGAATCCACGGGGGACACGTCGAAAAGCCTACCGGCGCAGGCCGGCATGTGTCCGGCCGACGGTCGAACCTCGGGTCGTCACCCGTCCGACAACGCGGCGTCGATTCCACGGCTCCCCCGCCGCCCGCACCGGACAACAGCGCGACGACGGGGTGTCGGCGGCGTCGCGGCCGCGGTGGCGTGCGGCGGGCCGGACCGGCACCGGCGGGCGGCGTGGATGTTCGTAACGGCGGGACATCGGGCATGCCGTCAGGGATCATCGCCCCCGGGCCGCCGACCGGTCGCCGCGGGGACCGACCTGGAGTGGAGTGGATGATGGGTGACAGCTTCGGCACGGCGCTGCTCGTCGTCCTCGGCGCGCTCGTGGCCCTCGGCCTCGCGCTGGCGGTGGCCGCCCTCGTCGTCATCCGCCGATACGACCTGCCGCTGCGCGGCACTGTGGCGACGCTGGCCAGCCTCGCCTACGTCGTCTCGCCGGTCGATGCCGTCCCCGAGATCCCGCTCGGGCCGATCGGGCTGGTCGACGACCTCATGGTGATCATCGCTGCGGTCGTGTACGTCCGCGGCCTGATCGCCGCCCGCCGCGGCCTCGACCCCGCCGGGCTCGACCATCCCGGCCGGGCGCCCCGCGACCTGCCCCGCCAGCCGCCGCCGAGACTGCCCCGCGGACGCCAGGGCAACCGCCGCTGACGCCCCCGCGCCCGTCTCGCCGAGCCCGCCCGGGCCGAACCGCCGCTAACCGACGTTCCACAGCCGTACGGTGCGGTCCTCGCTGCCGGTGGCGAGGATGGTTGCGGTGAGGGCCAGCGTGGTGACGGTACCGGTGTGGCCCGTCAGAGGCCGACCGAGCTCGCTCGGTGCCGCCGGGTCGGCGATCTTCCACAGGGCGATGGTGTCGTCGCCGCCGACGGCGAGAATGTCCCCGGCGAGGGCCACCGCGGTGACGGCGCCGGTGTGCTCGGTCAGGGGCTGGCCGAGCGGGCGCGGACGCGCCGGCTCGGTGATGTCCCACAGCCGCACGCTGCGGCCGTCCCCGGCGGCGAGGAGCCGGCTGCCAGGAGCGAACGCCACCGGGCGGGCGGTGCCGGGTTGATCGGTCGCGGGGGGTAGGAGACCGAGCCGGGTCGCAGCGGCCGGGTGGGTGACGTCCCACAGCCGCACCGTGCCGTCGGTGGCGGTGGTGGCGAGGGCGCGCCCGTCCGGGCTGAAGACCGCCGCCGATACGGGGGCCACCTCGGTGAGGGGCACCCCGATCGCCCTGGGAGCCCGTGGGTCGGTGACATTCCACAGGCGGGTGGCGTGGTCGGCGCCGGTGGTGGCGAGGGTGCGGCCGTCCGGGCTGAACGCCACCGAACTCACTGCGCCGGCGTGCGGGGTGATCGTGGCGAATGGGCGGGGGTCGGTCGGCTTGGTGACGTTCCACAGGCGGACGGTGCCGTCGGTAGCGGCCGACGCCAGGATGTGTCCGTTCGCACTGAACGCCACGGACGTCACGGGCTGGACACCCCCAGCCAGAGGCTGGCCGAGCGGGCGGGGGTCGGTCGGCTTGGTGACGTTCCACAGGCGGACGGTGCCGTCGACGGCGGCGGTGGCGAGGGTGCGCCCGTCCGGGCTGAAGTCGACCGAGGTCACCGATCCGGCGGCCGTCAGTTCCAGGCCGATCTCGTGGGGGGGCGTGGCGGCCGCTCCGCCCCCGCCCCCGCCATCGCTGCCGTGACGCCACTGCACGGAGGACAGCACGATGGCGGCGCAGACTGCGAGCACAGCCGCGACGGTGACGATCACGCGCCCGCGCCCCCTTGCGGCGGGACCTGCGGGTCGTCCCGGCCGCCGCCGTTCACCGCCGAGCACGAGGGTCGCCGGGCGCGTGGGCGGGGTCGGCGCTGCCGGCTCCGGCCGGGCGCCGCGGTCGGCAGGTGGGGGCGTCGCCGTCCGGTCGGGCTCGGCTCCCGTGCCGGCCCTTGCCTGGATGAGCAGGGCGTGGACGCGCCCCGGGAAGGTCTGCGGCTCGCCGGGCGGCGCCGAGAACTGCGGCGTCCGCCGCGACAGGACGGCGATGACCTGGCCGGCGAAGGAGTCCGCTCGCATGGTCACTCCCCGGCCGGGGCATCCGACGGGGCCGCCCCGGCCGGCGCCACCGGCCCGGCCGGTGTACGCACCCCCGCGCCCCTGGGTCCGGGGGTGGATGGATCCGCCGGCGCAGCGGCGGGCGGAGGGTCGAGCGGGATCGCCCGGGCGAGGCGTTCGACGACCAGCGGTGCGGCGATTCCCACCGACACCGCGGCGAACGCCGTCGTCACCTGTCCCGATGCGGCCGCCGCAGCGGCGAGCCCCGCGCCGATCGCGAGCCGGACGACCTCGGCCACCAGGTAGGCCCAGGCCCCGACCTCCCGGGGCCGGCCCGTCCGCCACGGCCAGCGGCCCGATCGGCGGACCGCGGTGTAAAGATCGAGACCCTCGACCGCGAAGCCGCCGAACAGCCCCCACAGTGCCACTTCGACCCCTGGCATGAGCGAAACGTAACTGATTCGTCCCGTACGGCGCCGGAGATCGATGATGAGACCTGGATGTGTGCTCGCCGGCCGGTCGCCCCCCCCGGAGAGCGCACCGGCGTTGTGGCACTTGCCGTCGGCCGGCCGGGTCGGCGCGGAACATCGTGGGGCGCGTCGCTGTTCCCCGGGTTATGACCTCCGCCACGTTCGCGATCACCTGGGATTACCGCTGCCCGTTCGCGCGCAACGCGCACGAACACGTGCTCACCGGTCTTGCGGCCGGTGCCGACTGGAATGTCAGCTTCATCCCCTTCTCGCTGGGGCAGGCGCATGTCGAGGAGGGCCAGCCCAGCGTCTGGGAGAAGCCCGAGCAGGATTCCGGCATTCTCGCCCTGCAGGCCGGTGTCGTGATCCGGGATGAATACCCCGACCTGTTCCCGGCGGCTCATCGCGCGTTGTTCGCGGCGCGCCACGACGAGGGTCGTCATCTCGAGGACCGCGTGGTCATCCGGGAGACGCTCACCGCGGTCGGGCTGCCCGCGGACGAGGTGCTCGCCCGGGTCGACGACGGCGGGCTGGCTCGGGTCCAGACCGAGCACGAGCGCTACGTCGCCTCCCACTCCGTCTGGGGCGTGCCCACCTTCATCGCCGACGACCAGGCGGTCTTCGTGCGGTTGATGAACCGGGCTCCGCTCGGTGCCGAGGCGGCGCCGTCCATCCGGGCGGTGGAGCGCGTCGTCGACCAGCTCACCGGCTGGCCGGAGCTCAACGAGTTCAAGCACACCTCCATCCCCCGTTGAGCGCATCCCCGAGTTGAGCGCATCCCCGAGTTGAGCGCATCCCCGGGCTGAGCGCATCCCCGGGTTGAGCCCATCTCCGAGCCGGTGCCGGCCGGGACGGTCGGGTCGCCCACGGGGCGTCTCGGCCGGCCGGCCACGGGTTCAGACGTCGAGACCGTACCCGCGGGCGATCTCCGCCAGGCCGGCGACGCCACCCTCACCGAGCGCGCGAAAATGCCAGCCGCCGCCGTCGCGGTGCAGTTCACCGAACAGCATCGAGGTGTCCCGCGCGGCGGTGCTCGACAGGTCGTAGCGCACCAGCTCGTCGCCGGTGTCGGTGCTGACGACCCGGATGTACGCGCCGTGCACGTCACCGAAACTCTGATGCCGGTAGTCGGCGTTGTGGATGCTCACCGGGAACACGATGCGGGTGATCGCGCTGGACAACAGGTCGAGGCGCACGTCGATCTGCTCGTCGTCGCCCGCACCCTCGCCGGTGAGGTTGTCCCCGCGGTGCACGATCTCCCCGCGCGGGCTGCTCAGATTGTTGTAGTAGACGAAATAGCTCAGGCTGGGCGCCCGGTCGTTCTCCTGCAGGGCGATCGCACTCGCGTCGAGGTCGAACTCCTCCGCTCCTGGACGGTTGGGATCCCAGCCGAGGCCGACGGTGATGTGCGTGAGGGTTTCGGTGGCTTCGGTAAGAGCGACGCTGCCGCCCTTGGCGAGATCAATGCCCACTGTTCTCCGTTTCCGCGGCTTTCGCCGATCGATCCGGCCGGACCGGCCGGCCGGCCGGCCCGATTCACGTGATCAGCCAAGCACAGACGGACGCCGCCGGGGAGCGCATCCGGCGAGACTTCGCCGTCGTCGGGGGGGACGGCCGCCCGTGCCCGCGCGCCGACCACGGTCGACCGGGCCGGTGGGGCGACGACAGCGTGGACGGTCGGTCACCGCATGGTGGACGGCGGCACCCTCGCGCGGCGCTCCGGACGTCGTTGCTCACCCTCCGGCGACTGCCGGTTTCACTGTGCGTCGGACGGCTGCCGTCCGGCGCCCGCGGGCCCGGCGTCGCGGGCGCGGCGAGGCCCGGATTGGCTAACGTCGGCAGGCGTGGATCACCTACCACTGCTCGTCGGCTCCGGCGACATCGCCCGCGCCCTGGGCCTCACCCGTCAGGCCATCGATCACCGACTGCGGGTCGATCCGGCCGCACCGAGTCCCGCCGCGGTCGTCAACCGCACCGCGACCTGGGGTGGTACTCGGATCTGGTGGCGGGAGGAGATCGACCGATGGCTGCGCCTCGAACCCGAACACTGGGAAGTGCACTGAGGGAAAGAACCCTCGTCGCCGGTTGACGGGGAGCAGAGAAGGCGTGATGGCGGCCCTCGGGCGGTGGAGGGTACGCGGAGTGGCGCCACCCGGGTGATGACGTGTTGAGACTTCATTGATACTTCCGTGTCGCGGGCATCGCCATCCGGGCGGTCGGCTGATAGCGTTTGGCGACACCGTCCGTCGGATGGCGGTGAGCCCGGGGGCGCGGTGATGGTAATCGAGTGTGCGCGATGAAGAGCTACTTCTTCGTCTCCTATGCCGCCAAAGAGGACCGTCGCTGGGTCCAGCGCTTTCACGCCGATCTGGAGTATGAGCTGGGCCTGCTCGTCGGGACCGCGGTCGGCGGAATCCTCGATACCAGGCCGCGGCCCGGCATGGACGCGGACCTCGCCCTCGCGGCGGGGGCCGGCCGTATCCGCTCGATGGTCGCGCTCTGCTCCGACCCGTTTTTCAAGGACGGTTGGTGCGGGCGCGAATGGGAGGTCTTCGGCGCCCGCGTCGAGAACTTCAGCAAGGCCGGCGCGACCAGGCTGGAGGATGGTTTCCTGCGGGTGTTGTGGCGGCCGACCCACGACCCGGTGCCGCCGGCGGCGCGCCCCGCCCTCGCCGACGCGCGGGTCGGGCTGCCCGAGGTCTACGGCCAGCACGGATTGCTGTGGCTCATGCGCAACATGCGGCGCGGGCCCAGCGGCTACTACGCCTTCGTCCGGCTGTTCGCGGCCCGGGTCATCGCCGCCCAGCAGATCGATCTCGACCCTCTGCCCGAGCTCGCGATCCGCGCCGCCGGCCCCGCCTTCGGCTCCCACGGCATCGACGGCACCGGGCAGGCACCGATCGGCGCTTCCGCGGAACTCGACGGCCGGCCGCCAACCAGCGGGGTGGTCCGGCGGCAGGGGCTGGGGTCACCCGCTTCGGATCCGCTCGCTTCGGATCCGCTCGCTTCGGGGCCGCTCGCTTCGGATCCGCTCGCTTCGGATCGCAGCCGTGGCGCTCGAGGCGGCGCCGCGGGAGAGGGCGCCGAGCGTGGTGGCGGGGATCGGGGCGCCGGCGCTCGGCGCGGTGGGGGCCGGGGCGGTGGGGACGATGGCGGGGGGGCCGTCCGGCCGCGGGCCGGGTCGGTCCCGGCGGGCGACCGTGGGGGCCGCGGGGCCGGGGCGTTCGCGACGGCGCCGGTGGATTCTCCGGCGGCCCCGCGGCGGGTCGCCGTCAGTTATGTCGGGGCCGACCAGCAGTGGGCCGACTGGCTCGAACAGCTCCTGCGCCGCGGCTGCCACGAGGTCCGGCAGGTGCGGTGGGCGCAGAACCGCGGCGAGCGGCTCGCCGAGACCGTGGACCGCATCGCCTCGTGGGATCCGGAGATCACGGTCGTGCTGTTGTCGCGGCACTACCGTGCGCCTCGGCCCGAGCATCCCGGCACCACCGAGACCGAGGCCTGGGAGCGCCTCGGCCTGGAGGGTCCGCTGGCCTGCCGCGTCGTGCGCGTCACGATCGACCCCCAGCCGTTGCCCGAGCCGCTGCGCACCCTCCGGACGCTGGACCTCAGCGGTCTGGAACCGGCGGTGGTCAACGAACTCCTGATGGAGGTGCGGGCCGGGGGCGACTGGTGAGCCCCGTGCCCGCCTTCGGCCGCCCGGGCCGCCTGCCCGGGCAGTCCCCGCCCGTGTGGCGCAGCCGCCGGGAGAACGAGCTGTTCGCCGGCCGGGACGACGAGCTGGAGCGCGTCTGGGACGGCCTGTGNCGGCACGGCCATCTCGTCCTCGTCCCCGAGGAGGACCTGTCCGACATCGGGAGGGCGGAGCTCGCCGGGGAGTACCAGCACCGTTACAAGCTGCGCTACGACGTCGCCTGGTGGGTGGACTGCACCCGGGGCGCCGACATCGCCGCCCAGCTCGACGAGCTCGCCGACCAGGCCCGCGCGCGGCTGGCCGACTGCGCCGCGGATGCCGCGCCGGTGCCTGGCGAGGGGTGGCTGCTGGTCTTCGCGGGGGTGGGCAGTCCCGAGGAGGCCGAGCCGTACCTGCCCGGCCGCGGCGCGCACTGCCTCATCGTCGCCGACCGGACGGTGGACTCCTGGCGGGATCGGACGGTGGCCATCGGGCCGCTGCGTCGGCGCGAGTCGGTCATGCTGCTCACCAGCGCCGCGCCCATGGTCGATCCGGCCACCGCCGCCCGGCTCGGCGAGCTGCTCGGCCACCGGCCCGGGCTGCTGGCCGAACTCGCCGGCTACCTGATCCGGGAGACGGCGGTGACCCCGGAGCTCTGCCAGCGTCTGCTCGAGATGGCGGTGCCCCGGCCGACCCCGCCCGCCGCCGAGCCGTCGCCCACATCCAGCGGCGCCGAGCCGGCCGTCGCGGGAGAGCCGGCGGACCCTGACGGCGCTGTCCGCCTCTCCGAGGGCAACGGTTCCGCGGAACCCCGCCGCGGTCGCGGCGTGCCGGACGGCCCCGACGTCTCGGGCTCCCGCGGGGCCCCCGACAGCCGCCGTGCCGCGGGCGGCCCCGGTGCTGCTCACGGCTCCGGTGCCGCGGGCAGCATCCGGGCAGCCCACGGCGGCGGTCCTGGTCACGGCGGCGACGCTGCCCACGGCGGCGGTCCTGGTCACGGCGGCGACGCTGCCCACGCGCAGGCGGCGGCCGCCCGGGAGGTCGACGCGCTGGTGGCGGCGCTGATGGAGGTGGAGTACATCGCCGAGCCCGCCGGGTTCGAGCACTGGCTGGACGAGCTGACCCGCCTGCTTGGTCGCACCGTCGCACTGACCTCGCCGTGGCTCGCCGTCCGGCTGACCACCCTGGTCACCGAGGCAGTCCGCGAGCCAGGTCGCAGGATGCTCGACGCGCTGGTCCAGTCGCTGGAACTGGTCGCTCCCCGGGACGATCGGGCGGTCTCCGTCGTCCGCCGGCTCGTCGCCGAGCTGGCCGCTCGGCGTGCCGGTGGGCCCGAGCCGTCCGCCGATCCGGGGGCGCGGGCAGCCGGCCCTCAGTTCGTCTCCTGGCCGCTGGGCGACGGTGTCGCGCCGTCCGCGCCGCCGCCGCCCCGCGGGCCGGCCGGCGCGGCCGCCTACTACTTCTTCACCAGCCATGCCCATCGTCATGACCGGGACCGCGTCGTCGCCTTCCACCGGGAACTCGAGGCGGAACTGCGGCGCAAGGTCCGCCGGCGGGTCGAGCCGGCGGGCTTCCTCGACGCCGAACGGATGGGCGGCGGGGAACACTGGCCCACCGCGCTGCGCGACGCCGCGCGGACCGCGCCGGTGCTGGTCGCCCTGTGGTGCGACGACTACTTCGAGAGTGACTGGTGCGGCCGGGAGTTCGGGGTCTTTCAGGAACGGATTCGCCGGGCGACCAGGCCGGGGGGGAAACCTCCGGCGGGCATCATTCCGGTGCCCTGGCTGGTACGGGAGGCGGACGTGCCCGAGGCCGCGCGGGAGCTGCACATCGCGCGGATCGATCTTGGTCGGAAATACGACAACCTGCCTGTCCTGGACCTGATGCGACNCCCCGCAGCGTTCGCGGAGTATGTGAGCCTGTTGGCCTACCGGGTCATGGACGTCGCTCGCGACGAACTACCGCCGCTGGCGGCCGACGCGACCGAGCTCGTGCGTTCCCCGTTCCACCCCGAGTCGTGATGTACCGCACAGGATCGGTTGCCCGACCGTCGGCGCGTCGCGGGTCGGGAACGGAATCCGGGGACCGTCGAGGAAAGAATGCGGTCTGGCCGGAGCCGGTCGCCGTGGACGTGAGAGGCACGGGTGTGATGGTGGGGCGGGCGCGCTGTCGTGGAATGCGACCCGAGGGGCGCCGATGACCCCTTTCTTCCTCGTGCATCATGCCCTTGCCGGGGGCGACGGCAGCTATGTGCAACGCTTCGCCGGCGACGTGCAGGACGGCGTCTACGAGCGGTTCGGTCGCCGCGAGGCGTTCACGGGCGGGGTTGCCGGGGCGGAGGCGTCCGCGCCGGGCTCGCCGGGACAGTCGAACGCGCAGGTGCTGTTGTCGCCGGTGCTGGTGGCGCTGTACTCCGACGCGTACTTCTCCGACCCGCAGTGCCGGGTCGAGTGGTCGCTGTTCCGGGAGCGGCTGCGCTGGCACCAGCACTTCACCGGGCGCCGCTCGCCGGCGCTGATCGGCGTCCCCTGGTCCATCCGGGCGGTAGCGCCCCCGGTGCCGATCCGGCAGACGGACATGATCGACGACGACTTCGGCGCCGAGTTCGCCGCGGGTGGAGCGCTGCGGCTGATCCGTGCCGCCCCCGCCTCGCCCGGCTACCGGCACCTGGTCGGGGCCGTCGTCGAGCTGATCGCGCGGGCTCGGGTGGACGGGCCGCCGTCGCTGTCCGAACGCGACGCCGAGCTCGTGCGGCTCTCCGGCCGGACCGCCTGGGCGGGCGGGGCCGCCGCCCAGGATCCGCGGCGGCCCGCACCACGCGCGGCGTTGCGCCTCGGCGGGGAGCGCCGGTGGCGGATGGCCGATCCCGAGCACACCCGCCGGCCCATCCTGCGTCGAGCCGGCGTCGCGGAAAGGGGCGAAGACGATGACTGAGGTCACCGGGAGAACCGAGGCCGCCGGGAGAACCGAGGCCGCCGGGAGAATCGAGGCCGCCGGGAGAATCGAGGCCGCCGGGAGAATCGAGGCCGCCGGGGGAACTGAGGCCAACGGGAGATCGGACCCCGCCGAGAGCCCGGCGCACATCGTCACCTTCTACTCGTACAAGGGCGGCGCCGGTCGCACGATGGCGGTGGCGAACGTCGCCTGGCTGCTCGCCGCGTCCGGCAAGCGGGTGCTCACCGTCGACTGGGACCTGGAATCCCCCGGCCTGCACCGCTACTTCCGGCCCTTCCTGCAGAACAAGGAGCTCGACAGCAGCGACGGCGTCACGGAGATGCTGGAGGGTTTCATCCGGGAGATCGACCGCCTGCAGAACGCCGGGCACCCGGGGCTGGAGCAGGTTGTGAGCCCGCCGGACGCGGCCGCCATCCGGGAGATCACTGCTCATTACAGCGACTTCCGGCACAACGTCGAGACGATCGAGTGGCCGGGTTTCCCCGCCGCCGGGCGCATCGACTTCCTCGGCCCGGGCCGGCAGACCGCCAAGAACGCCGTCGTCGCGGTGGCGCTGCCGTGGCCGGCGTTCTTCGAGGACACCGACGGGCGGGCCTACTTCGCCGCGCTGCGTGACCGCATGCGCTTCGCCGGCTACGACTATGTCCTGATCGACAGTCGGACCGGAACCTCGGACGCCGCGGGCATCTGCACCCAGTTGCTACCGGACACCGTCGTGGTCGGCTTCGCGCTGAACAACCAGTCGATCGACGGCGGCGCCGCGGTGGTGCGCCAGATCCGCGGCGGCGAGCGGGCCATCCGTATCCTGCCGGTCCCGATGCGGGTGGAGGACACCGAACAGCGCAAGCAGGAACTACGCCGCCGTGCGGCCTTCCACGCGTTCCGCCCGGCGCTGAGCGACCTGTGCGGACCGGATCTCCAGGCGCAGCGGGCGCGCCTGATCGAGCTGGAGGTCCCCTACAAGGCTGCCTACGCCTACGAGGAGGTGCTCGCGACCTTCCTCGAGGACCCCGCGAGCCGGTCGGGCCTGCAGGCCGCCTACCGGGTGCTGGCCAGCGTGATCACCGGGGATGAGTCGCTTTCCACCCGGCCGGTGCCCGCCGAGGAGCGGGAGCGGGTGCTGCGCGCCTTCGAGCACTACGGGCCGCCCGCCCCGCGCTCCGTGGCGGTCTTCGGCGCGCCGGAGGACCGGCCGTGGGTCGACTGGCTGGTCTCCGTGCTCACCCCGACCGGCGTGCGGGTTCGACCGGTGTCCCCGACCTCCGTCACCCAGGAGGACTTCCCCGCGGCCGACGCGCTGATCGTCGTCGGCTCGCCGAACCTCGGGCCGGACACTCCGGGCGAAGCGGCACTGCGTGCGGTGGTGCGCGCCCGCGGGCGCGACGGGGTCGCGCGAGCCGCGGCGAGCATCATCCAGGTCGGCGTGACGCGGCTGGACGACGACTACACCAGCGCCGAGCTGATCGGGCTGACGACGCTCGCGGAGCGGGAGGCGGCGGTCGAGGTCCTCGAACGCCTGGCCCTGCCCGTCCCCGGGATCGGTCTCGGCGACCTCACCGCGGTCACTGCCCGCTATCCGACGCGCCGCCCGCGGGTCTGGACGATGCCGACGATGTTCAGCCAGCCGTTCATCGGCCGTCACGTCCTGCTCGACACCCTGCGCGATCGGTTGCTGCCCGGCGGTCGGGCCACCGGCCCGGCCCTGCTGGTCGGCGGCGACGGGATCGGCAAGAGCGCGGTCGCGGCCCAGTTCGCCCTCCGGTTCGGGGCGGACTACGACGTCGTCCACTGGATCCCGGCCGGTGACGAGACGTCCGTGCGGCGCTCCCTGGCCGACCTCGCCGTCCTGCTGCGCCCGGACAGCGACGTGCCGCAGGCCCAGCGTTCCCCGTCGGAGCAGCTCGAACGGGTGGCACTGGACGCGCTGCGCCGCGGCGACCCGTCGTCGCGCTGGTTGCTGATCTACGACGGCGCGGGGGACCCGGCGTCGCTGGCCGGGCTGGTGCCGACGGCCACGTCCAACGGGCACGTGCTGATCACCTCGGCCGAGCCGGGGTGGCGGGACCAGCCCGGCGCCCTGTGGGTGGAGCCGTTCGCGCCCGAGGAGAGCCTGGCGTTCCTGCGCCAGTGGCTGCCCGCGGTCGACCGGGAGAGGCTGGAACTGGTCGCCAAACGCCTCGATCACCGCCCGTCCGGTCTTCGCACGGCCGTGGGTCGGCTGCGCCAGGACTGGCGCGGCGCGGAGATCGACGACCAGGCGGTCGACGCCTACCTGGCCCAGGCCGTCGGTGCCACGGCCGAGACGACGACCTGGACGGTGTCCTTCGAGACGCTGCGGTCCGCGGCGAGTCCGGTCCGACGGGCGGCGGCCCGCCTGTTGGAGCTGTGCGCCTTCCTGTCCCCGCAGGGCGTCCCGCGCGGCCTGCTGGAGTCACCGGTGATGCTGCGCTACCTGGCCGGAGAGGTCGGCGACGACACGATCGCCGACCCGACCGTGCTGCCCGAGTTGTGGGGGGAGATCCGCAAGCCTCGGCTGGCCGAGGTCGACGCCGTGCCGGAGGGGCAGTTGCGGCTGGCGGCGCGCTGGCAACTGCTGCTCGTCGAGCGGATGGCCCCGGCCGCGCGGACGGCGGCGCGCCAGGCGGTGCTCGGGGTCTTCGCCGAGATCGCGCTGGCCGCCCCACGGGCCGCCGACCCGGGAAGCTGGCCGATCTACCGGATGCTGGAGGAACAGGTCGTGCCCTCCGGCGCGATCGACAGCCCGTCGCCCGCCGTGCGCCAGTGGCTGGTGTCCCAGGTGTACGCGATGTGGCGGTCGGGCCGGCTGGAACTCGGCCGGGACATGGCCGAGCGCACGCTGGACCGCTGGCGGGAGCTGTTCGGGCCGGACGACCCGCTGACCCTGCGGATGGCCACCCACCTGGCGATGCTGCTGCGGGACCTCGGCCGGTTCCAGGCCGCCTACGACCTCAACACCGACACCCTCGCCCGCCAGCGCCACCACCTGGGCATCTATCACCGGCACACGCTGATCACCGCGATGAGTTACGGCATCGACAGCCGCGAGCTCGGGCGGTACGCGATGGCGGCGGCCGAGGACAGCAGCACCCTGCTGGGGTTCCGGGAGACCCTCGGCGACAACCACCTCGACACCCTCATGGCCGCGAGCAACCTTGCGTTGTCGACCTTCCTGGCGGGCCGCGCCCGAGAGGCGCTGAACCTCAGCCTGGACACGATGCAGCGGCTGCGGCTGGTCGGCGGCGAGAACACCTCGCAGTTCTGGTGGTTGCAGGCGCGGGCGGGAATCTGCCATCGCGAGCTCGGTGAACTGGAGCAGGCCGAGGGGCTGCTGCGGCAGGCCGCGACGAGCCTCGCCGACATCGAGGGGAGCACCACCCACCTGACGCTGCGCTGCAACAAGCACCTCGCGGTCGTCCTGCGCCTGCGGGGCAGCGCGGATGCCGCCGATCACCTGGCGGCGGAGACGCTGCGACGCTACGTCGAGATCTACGGCGAGGCGGACCTGGGCACGATCGCCTGCCGACTCAGCCGCGCGGGTCACCTGCACGCCCTTGGGGAGCATCACCGGGCCGCGGTCGAGGCCGAGTCGTGCCTGCGGGAATACCTGCGGCTGCATGGCCCCGAACATCCGTTCACGAACATCTGCCGGTCCGATCTGTCGATCTATCTGCGCGCCGACGGGCGGCCGGCCGAGGCGCTCGCACTCGCCGAGCAGGCATATCTCACGCTCGCCGACGAGCTCTATCTGCACCATCCGTTCGCCTTGGCCGCGGGGGTGAACCTCGGTGCCGCGCGGGTCGCGTTGGACGACGTCGACGAGGCCCGCCGGCTGGCGGAGGAACTGCTGCAGGAGGCCGAGATGTCCCTGGATCGGCATCATCCCCATCTGGCGACACTGCGTCATAACGTGGCGGTGCTGGCCGCCGGGAACGCGGATGGCGGGCACGGTCACCGGGACATCGACATCGACATCTCCAGTGTCTGAACCGATCTCCGCTCCGCATCGGACGCATGCGCCGGCCACCACCCGTCGGGACCCGGCAGAAGGAGGAGCTGATGGTGACTGTTCCCGATGACTCCCTTGAACCCAACATCTTCACCGCCCGGCATATCGGCGACGAATACAACGGCATCATGCGGGAATTTCGCCGGGCGGTTGCGATTGCTGGGGCGCAGCACATCGAATACTACGATCGCGGACTGCCGACGGTGGCGGCGGATCTGCTCGCCCACCCGGTTCTGGCCGAGAACTTCCGTGGTGCCCGCACGGTTGAGCGGGCCCGCCGGGACTACGAGACGATCGGCCGCCAGCTCAACCATCGGATGACCGAACTGAATGCCGCACTGTTCGGTGTGGCCGGCGGTCGCCTGATCAGGACGGTCTTCGCGGCGCCCGATCGGGCGGTGCTGTACTTCGACATCGACGAGGGGCAGTACATCGTCGGCGTGAGCCTCACCGCGGACGCCCTGGACGCCGCCGACCTGACGCTGTCGGCGGCGGCGGCGCGGATCCGGACGGCCCGGGGCCTCGCCGACCCCAACTATGGCGGGTACCACCAGGGTGGCTACTACCAGCCGCCGGGGGCGCCGTCGGCAACCGGAGCGGTCGACGCCCGGCCGAGGGAGGACGCCGGTGAAGACCATGCCGGGGGAGACCATGCCGGCGAAGTCGAGGCCGGCGAAGTCGAGGCCGGGGGAGCGGCCCACATCTTCGCCTCGCTGCCACGGCCCTCGGTGCCGGTGTTCGCCAATCCCTGGGCCACTCTGATCCACCGGCGCTGGTCGCCGCTGCGCGATGGCCGCGAGGAGCTGTTCCAGGCGCAGGCGGTGAACATTCTTCAGCCGGCCGACCTCCAGTACATCGCGCTGGTGCGCGAGGGTCGGGTGAGCGCCGCGGACGTGCTGGACCACAGCGACCTGAACGAATTCTTCGTCGGTCCCGGGCGGACCGCTCGGCGGGACGCCTTCGAGCGGGTCGGCGCCGAGTTCCTGGTGCTGAGCGACCTGCTCGACGGGCTGCTGCGCTCGGTGCTCAACCGTCGCCTGACCCGCACCGTTCTCGACGTGGAGAAGGGCGCGCTGTATTTCCACCGGATCAGCCGGGACGAGGTTCTGCTCGGCGTCACTGTCGACCAGCGGCGGGTGGCCGACGCGGATCGGCGGTTCCAACTGCTCGTGCACCGATTCACCGCCGCCCGCGGGGAGTGATAGGCGGGCCTCGGTGCCGACGGGAACCCGTCGTTGGACGGGATCGCCGCCGATCCCGCCGCGCTATTCTTCGTCGTGCAGGTTCCTGCGCCGCAGGACGCGCACCGGCGTGGTGGGAGGCTCCACCGATGGCACACGATCCGACCCCCCTGCCCGGCGGTCTGGTGGACCTCTGCGGGTTCGACATCGACCGGCTCGCCGCATTGTCCGGCCCGGTGTCCGGGGAATGGCTGCGCCAGGTCGCGGCCTGGATCGGATATCCGGCCGCGCCGCTGCCGCCCGCCCTCGCCGCCGCGTTCAGCGGTTCGCTCACCACCGCCGGATACCAGCCCCGCAGCCGCCTGTACGGCGAGGTGTCGGACGGTGAGGTCCGGCGTGGCCGCGAGGTCGCCGAGCTGGCGCGTCCCGGCGAAGCGGCCGCGCTCCCGGCCGACCCCTCCCCGGCGGCCGCGCGCCCCCGCCTTCCCCACGACCCTGCCCCGCTGACCGCCGCCGGGGCGTGGGCGGGGTTCGCCGGCTCGCGGGCCGGGCCGCCCGCGCCCTCGGCTCGCCACCGAGTCACTCACGGTGACGTCGACGCGGTGGCACGCGGGCGGGCCGGCCCCGCCGTGCTCACCGAGCTGCGTCGAGCCCAGATCAGCCGGCGGATGCTGCTGCTCTGGGCCGTCCTGCGCAGCGTGCGCGCCGCCGATGTCGATGCCGAGACGCAAGCCTGCCTGGCCACGGCGGTGCGGGCGCTCGCCCGGGCCCAGCGGCGGGCGCCCGGTGAGGTGCACGCCCTGCTGCTGCACCCGACGGTCGGGATCTGGCTGGTGGACAGCCTGCGCCGGTGCTGGCGGGCGGCCGCTCGGGTCGACGGTGCTCGGGTTGACGGTGCTCGGGTTGACGGTGTCGGCGCGGCCGACGTCGACGGTCTGGGTTACCTCGGCGGGATCGCGATCGCCGCGGCCCTGCGCGCCCGGCAGCCGTGCCGGGTGCCGGTCCGGATCGTCGACGGGCTGATCGCCGTCCCGACCGTCGGCTGCGCCGTCGTGGGCGCGGCGGGCGGCTGGGCGCTTGCCGTCGTCACGCCGGCCGGCGCCGGGGGCGACCGGCCGTCGGCGCTGCGGGTGATGCTTCCCGACCGGTGCATCGTGGTGCGGCCCGATGATCCGCACCCGCCGACCGGGGGCGCCTGGCTCCCGGCGCGGTCTGCGTCGGCCGCCGCCGGGACCGCTGCCGCTGCCACTGCCGCTGCCGGCGGCCTCGAGCTGTCGCTGGAGGACACCGACCCGTTCCGCGGCAGCGACGCCCTCCCGTTGCCCGTCGCGGCGCGCGGCGGCCCGGCCACGGCGGCGCGCTGGCGGCGGCTGACCGGCGCGGCCGGAGCCATTCTGGCCTCGACAGATGCCAGCCAGGCGGCCGAGGTCGCCGGTACCCTGCGCGCCCTGGTGCCGCTGCGCGACGCGCCGGATCAGCCCAGCAGCAGCGCCACGGTGACCGACGCCCTCGGCACCATCATGATCACGCCACCGCTCGACGCGATGCGGCTTGCCATCGCGCTCGTCCACGAGGCGGCGCACAGCCGGCTGGAGATGCTGGGCGACATCACGCCGCTGGTACGGGCGGTCGAGGGCCCTCGGGTGCACTTCGCCCCCTGGCGCCCCGATCCCCGTCCGCTGGTCGCCGTCCTGCACGGCGCCTTCGCCTACTCCCGGATGGCCGCCTTCTGGGCGGCCCGCTGGGCGCGTCCGCCGGGCGCCGATGATCTGCAGGCGGCCTACGAGCTCGCCTGGTGCCGCGGGGCCCTGCGCCTGGCGCTGCCGGCGCTGCGGGCCGCCGGCGGCCTCACCGAGGCCGGTGACCACGTGGTCGCGGCGATGGAAGCCGACTGTGACGGCTGGGACCGCGTCGAGCTGCCGGCCGCGCTGACCCGGGCCGCCCGGCGCGTGTTGCGCGACGTGGGCGTGGTCTGGCGGCTGCGCAACATCCGCCCCGACGCCGAGCACATCGCCGGTTGGGCGTGGGACTGGCTGGCTGGCCGGCCCTGCGGACGCCCGGCGCCGCCGCGCTCCCGGGTGGAGCCCTGGACCACGCCGCACCCGGTGCACCGCCACGCCCGCCAGCGGCTCACCGCCCTCGCCTTCGCCTCGCCCCGCTGCGGCGGCCTGCACCTGCCCGGCGCGGCCACGGCCGGGGATCGGGCGGCCGTCGCCGGTGACACCGCCCGCGCGGCGGTCGAGTTCCGCCGGGAGCTGCGCGAGCGGCCGGGACGGGTGGAGTCCTTCGCCGGGCTGGCGCTGATCCACGCCGCCCGGGTCGGCGGTGGGCTGGAACGACGGCTCTGCCTCGATCATCCCGAAGCGCTGCTGGCGCTCGGTGAGCGGATCCGCGCCGCCACCGGTCGCACCCCCGACCTGCCCGACCTCACCGCCTGGATCGCCGCCGCCCGCCCCACGGGCCCCACCCGGCCGGTTCGGCGCATGGTCACCCGCGCGCAGCGAACCCCCGCCGCGTCCACCTGCTGACCCGTGGTTGTGCCGCTCCCGCGTAAGAGCGGGAGTGTCACGGAAAGCGTCAGGCCTATGGCGTTCCGCGTTCATATCTTCTACGGTTGGTAGAAGTCGAGGCGGAGGAGCGCGCGATGACGGATGGCGCGGTGCTGGATGTGCTGGTGGTCGGCTACGGGCCGGTCGGCGCGGTGCTGGCGGCGCTGCTCGGCCGGCGCGGCCTGTCGGTCGGCGTCGTCGAACCGCAGAAGGAACCCTTCCCGCTGCCCCGGGCCGTGGGCCTCGACGAGGAGACGCTGCGGCTGCTGGTCGGGCTGCCTGGCCTGGCCGGCTTCCTCGACCGGGTGCACGCCAGCGGCCGCAGCGCCATCCTCGGGCCGAACCGGCGCGTGCTCATCGAGCTCGGCCTCGGGGAGAGTGAGCTCGGTACCCCGGTCGCGGCGTTCTTCCACCAGCCATCGTTCGAGCGGGACCTGCGCGCCGGCATCGCCACCCTGCCCGGCGTCACCGTGCATCTCGGCCGGTCGGTGACGGCGCTGCACCAGGCCGGCGAGCCGGCGGACGCGGGCGATCCGGGTGATCCGGGCGATCCGGGTGATCCGGGCGGGACGGTCACCGCCGAGCTGGACGACGGCAGCCGGCTGCGGGCCCGCTGGGTGGTCGGCTGCGACGGCGCCTCGAGCCCGGTGCGCGGCATGCTCGGCGTCGACTACGCCGGGTCGACCTTCACCCAGCCCTGGCTGGTCGTGGATGTCGAGACGCCGACGCCGCTGGCACACCTGCCGTACTTCTCGTTCGTCTGCGACCCGCGGCGCCCGGCGGTCACCATGCCGATGCCCGGCGGCCACCGCTGGGAGTGGATGCTGCTGCCCGGGGAGGACCCGGCCCGGATGGCGCAGGCCGACGGCGTCCGCGCGCTGCTGAGCGACTGGGTGGACCCGGACACGGTGCGGGTGGTACGCACCGCCGTCTACACGTTCCACGCCCGCACGGCGGCGCGCTGGCGGGTCGGCCGGATCCTGCTCGCCGGGGACGCGGCGCACAGCATGCCGCCGTTCGCCGGCCAGGGCCTCGGCGCCGGGCTGCGCGACGCCGCCGCGCTGTCCTGGCGGCTCGCCGAGGTCATCGGCGGGCTCGCCGGCGAGGAGCTGCTCGACGAGTACGAACGCGAACGCCGCCCGCACGTCGAGGCGATGACGTCCGCGGCGCTGCGGGTCGGCCGGGTCGTGCAGACGACGAACCCGCGGCTGTCCCGACTCACCCGGTCCGTGCTGGTCACCCTCGACCACGCCCCCGGCCTGCGCCGTGCGCTGCGGGGCGGCGCGGCCCGACCGCGGCCGCGGCTGCCCCGCGGTGTCGCCGGCACCCGTCCCGCCGCCGGGCGGATCCTGCCGAACCCGCGGCTGCGCACCATGGACGGCCGCGTCATCCGCCTCGACGATCTGCTCACCGACGCCTGGACGCTGATCGGCCACGGGATCGACCCGACCGCCGGCCTGGACCCCGCCGCGCGGGACTGGGTCGACCGGCGGGCCGCCACCGCGCTCACCGTCGTCGCCCCCGGCGGTCTGCGGGCCGTCAGCGACGTCTCCTGCCCGGCGGTCGAGGACCTCGACGGCACGCTGCTGCACGCGCTGCGCACCCGCCGCCCGCTCCCGATCGCGCTCGTCCGACCCGACCGCTACCTCGCCGGCCTCGTCGCGGCGCCGCTGCGAGGTACCGACCTGCCCACCCCGCCGGCCACGCGCGGCTCTGACACTCCGTGGGCGGCTCGGCCGGCGTCCCGTTATTCGACCTCGCGAAGAATCCGTTCCAGGCTGGTCAGGCGGCCGCTCATCTCCGCGAGCTGCTTGCCGATGTCCGTCAGTTTCGCCGACGTCTGGTATTGGGCGTCGGTCGCGCCGTCAGCCAGTTCGCGGTAGTTGGATTCCTTGCTCAAAGCGACCTTCATGCGGGAGCGGGCCACCGCATACCAGGCGATGACGGCCACGAACAACAGGGAGACGATCAGCGAACCGAACGTCCACACCATTCCGTCGATCGACCACGAGTGCTCGTCCGAGGCGGCGTCCGCCAGACTCTGGATCATGTCAGTCTCCGTTCTTGCGCGACGGGGGGACGGGTCGATCGGCCGCGCCGTCCGCATCGATGGTCAGGGTTAGGGCGGCGGCCGCCAGCATCTCGGGTGTGAGGGTGAGCGCGAACGGCACGATCTCGTAGAACTTCATGGCCTTACCGTCTTCGGATACCTCGATGTGCGGCGAGACGAGTCCGGCGGCCTCCAGCCGGCGAAGGTGGACCTGGAGAAGGGGACGGCTCATCCCCAGGTCCCGGGCGAGCTGGCTGACATAGGCACGTCCACCGACCAGCGCCGCGATCGTCCGGAGGCGATGGGGGTTGGCGAGCACCGCAAGGAGGCGACACAGCTCGTCGCCAGTGACTTCAGGCTGTCGCACAATCACCTCCACCTACCTGCAAAAAAAATTTTGCACGTGCCGCGGATGGTTGTCAAGTGCGGGTGGGGGCGGTCCCTGGCGGCCTGTGAGCATCGTGTGCGTCGTCCTGCGGTGAATCGCGGGAGTTTTGACTTGGAGTGCGCTCCAGGTCCTAGCGTGGTCCCATGGCCACGCTCGAAGCACCCGCGACGACGTCCAGCCCGACCATCCCGCCCCGCCAGGCACCTCCCCGCCAGACAACGTCGCCCCGGCAGACAACGTCGCGCCAGGCCTCGTCCCGACAGGCCCCGCTTCGCCAGGTCCCGCCGCGATCCGAACCGGCGGGCGTGGTCGAGCCGGGGGATCCGCCCCACGCAGCCTGCGAGGAGCCGGTGTTCGACCCGCTGGCGGGGGACAGCGGCACCGGCACCCTGACGATCGCCGAGGCCGCCGCGGCCACCGGCGTCAGCACCCACACGCTGCGCTACTACGAACGCGCCGGGTTGATGCGGGACCCGGTCGCCCGGGCCACCTCCCAGCACCGGCGCTACTCCGCCGACGACATCCGCTGGGTCACGTTCCTGACCCGGTTGCGGACGACCGGCATGCCGATCCGGGAGATGGCCCGCTACGCCCGGCTGGCCGGCGCGGGCGAGGGCAACGAGGCCGAGCGCCTGGCGCTGCTCACCGAGCACCGCCGCCGAGTGCTGGAGCGCCTCGACGAGGTCCAGCGCAACCTCGCCGCCATCGACAAGAAGATCGCTGTCTACCAGGAAAGGATCGACCGCTGATGCGCAGGGTCACGTTGGGCAGCCAGGGACTGGAGGTCTCCGTCCAGGGCCTGGGCTGCATGGGCATGTCCGAGTTCTACGGCGCCGGGGACGACGCCGAGTCCGTCGCCACGATCCACCGCGCGCTCGACCTCGGCGTCACGCTGCTGGACACCGCCGACATGTACGGTCCGCACCGCAACGAGGAGCTCGTCGGGCGGGCGATCGCCGACCGCCGCGACCAGGTCGTGCTCGCGACCAAGTTCGGTATCGTCCGCGACCCGGCCGACCCCAGCGCCCGGGGGATCGACGGCCGGCCGGAGTACGTCCGCTCGGCCTGCGACGCGTCGCTGCGTCGGCTGGGCGTCGACCACATCGACCTGTACTACCAGCACCGGGTCGATCCGACGGTGCCGATCGAGGAGACCGTCGGCGCGATGGCCGAGCTCGTCGCCGCCGGGAAGGTGCGCTACCTCGGCCTGTCCGAGGCGGCGCCGGCCACCATCCGCCGAGCCCACGCCGTCACGCCGATCACCGCACTGCAGACCGAGTACTCGATCTGGTCCCGCGAGCCGGAGGCGGAGATCCTGCCGACCCTGCGCGAGCTCGGGATCGGGTTCATCTCCTACAGCCCGCTGGGACGGGGCTTCCTCACCGGCGCCTTCCGCTCGGCGGCGGACTTCGCCGCCGACGACTTCCGTCGGAACATGCCGCGGATGAACGGCGAGAACCTGGCGGCGAACCTCGCCGTGGTCGCCGAGATCGACAAGCTCGCCGCCGAGAAGGGCGTGACGCCCGCGCAGCTCGCGCTGGCCTGGGTGCACCACCAGGGTGACGACGTCGTGCCGATCCCCGGCACGAAGCGGCGCCGCTACCTGGAGGACAACATCGCCGCGGCGGAGATCGCCCTCACCCCCGCCGAGGCGCAGCGGCTCGGCGCCGCCGGGTCCGTGGTGGCGGGCACCCGCTACCCCGACATGTCGGGGGTCAACGGGTAACCGAGGCCGCCGAGGCCGGGGGCGGGGCCGAAGCCAGCGGCGGAGGCGAGGCCGAGCAGACGCGGTAGCCGATGCCGCGCACGGTGAGGATGTGGGTCGGGGCGGAGGGATCCACCTCCACCTTGCGGCGCAGCCGGCGGACGTGGACGTCGAGCATCCGCGCCCCGCCGAAGTAGTCGTAGCCCCAGATCCGTTCCAGGAGCTGCTGGCGGGTGACGGCCCGGCCGCCCGCCACGGCGAGTTCGCACAGCAGCCGGAACTCGGTGCGGGTCAGGTGCTGGTCCTCGCCGCGCCGGCTGACGGTCCCCTCGGCCGGGCGGATCTGCAGGTCGCCGACGCTCAGCGCGCTCGCCGTCGCCTGCTCCGGATGGACGCGGCGCAGCAGGGCCCGCAGCCGCGCCAGCACCTCCGGGGTGACCGGGGGAGCGGTGACGTAGTCGTCGGCACCGGCCTCCAGGGCCGCGACGACGCCGGTCGGGTCCAGCCGGTCGGCGACGACGACGAGGGGGACGTCGCCGGCGGCGCGCAGCCGGCGACAGAACTCCAGCCCGTCCATCGGCGCGGCCCGACCCGGGTCGTCCGGAGCCGACCGATCATCGCCGGCCGGCCCGAACACCAGCTCGTCCAGCCACAGCACATCGGTGGCCAGCGGCAGGCAGGTCAGCACGAGATGCGCGCCGCGCGCGGCCAGCAGGGCGAGGGCCTGCTCGCCGGTCCCGGCCGTGTCGACGCCATAGCCCTCGCCGAGCAGGGCGGGCACCAGGTCGCGCCGCAGGGCGGCCTCGTCCCCCACCAGCAGAAGTGTCGTCCGCACCTTGGTTATTTTCCCGGATCCGGCCTGGTTGTCCCCTCCGAGGCCCGTCCGGACCAGGGCCCACCGACCCCGTCCGCGCCGGGAAACCAGGGCTGACAAGGCCCTCGACGGCTCCCGACATGCCATTCGGCACATCCGACCGGTGGCCGAACGGCCCCGGACGGGGGTACCGCTGGTCCGCCCGGCGCGGGCAGCCCGGCCCGGCCCGATCGGGTCAGGCCGGCCCGGCGCCCGCGGCGCCGTCCTCCAGGTCGCCTTCGGTACGAAGGTAGAGCTCCTGCAGGGCGTCGAGGGTGGCGGGCTCGGGATGCTGCCACATACCCCGGGCGGCGGCCTCCAGCAGCCGTTCGGTGATGCCGTGCAGCGCCCAGGGGTTGGACTCGGTGAAGAACTTCTGGCTGTCGGCGTCGAGGGCGTAGGTCGCGGCGAGCCGCTCGTACATCCAGTCGGCGACCACGCCGGCGGTGGCGTCGTAGCCGAACAGGTAGTCGACGGTGGCGGCCATCTCGAACGCGCCCTTGTAGCCGTGGCGGCGCATCGCCGCCAGCCAGCGGGGGTTCACCACCCGGGCGCGGAAGACCCGGGAGGTCTCCTCGGTCAGGGTCCGGGTGCGCACGGCCTCGGGCCGGGTGCTGTCGCCGATGTAGGCGGCGGGCGCCCGGCCGGTCAGGGCCCGCACCGTCGCGACCATCCCGCCGTGGTACTGGAAGTAGTCGTCGGAGTCGGCGATGTCGTGCTCGCGGGTGTCGACGTTCTTCGCCGCCACCGCGATGCGCCGGTAGGCGGCCTCCATGTCGGCACGGGCGGGGGCGCCGTCGACGCCGCGCCCGTAGGCGTAGCCGCCCCAGGTGGCGTAGACCTCGGCGAGGTCGGCGTCGTCGCGCCAGTTGCGGCTGTCGATCAGTGGCAGCAGCCCGGCGCCGTACGCCCCGGGTTTCGACCCGAAGATGCGCAGCGTCGCCCGCCGCTCGTCGCCGTGGGTCGCCAGGTCCGCGCGGGCGTGGGCGCGGACGTGGTTGTCCTCGTCGGGTTCGTCGAGACCGGCGGCCATCCGCACCGCGTCGTCGAGCATCGCGACCACATGCGGGAAGGCGTCGCGGAAGAAGCCGCTGATGCGCACGGTCACGTCGATGCGGGGGCGGGCGAGCTCCGCCAGGCCGATCGGTTCCAGCCCGCTGACCCGGCGCGACGCGTCGTCCCAGACGGGCCGGATGCCGAGCAGGGCGAGCACCTCGGCGACGTCGTCGCCGGACGTGCGCATCGCGCTGGTGCCCCAGACGGACAGCCCGACGGACTGCGGCCAGTCGCCGGTGTCGGCCCGGTAACGGTCCAGCAGCGACGTCGCCATCGCCTGGCCGGTCTCCCACGCCAACCGGCTGGGGACCGCCTTCGGGTCGACGGAGTAGAAGTTGCGGCCGGTGGGCAGCACGTTGACCAGGCCACGCAGCGGGGAGCCGCTGGGGCCGGCCGGGACGTAGCCGCCGTCGAGGGCGTGCAGGACGCTCGCGATCTCGTCGGTCGTCCGCGCGAGCCGCGGCACGATCTCGGTGGCGGCGAAACGCAGCACCGCCCCGACCGCCTCTCGCCGCGCATCCGCGGGTGGTTCCGGTTCCTCCTCGGGGCCGGCTGGTGCCGCGGGCAGGACGGCGTCGAGGGCGGCGGGGACGGCGGCGGGCTCCCAGCCGCGGTCCTCCATCGCGGTGACCAGCGCGAGCGCGGTGCGCTCGGTGGCGTCGACGTCGGCGCGGGCGGCGCTGTCGTCCTCGGCCAGGCCGAGGGCCTCGCGCAGCCCCGGCAGCGTCCGCTGGCCGCCCCACATCTGGCGGGCCCGCAGCATCGCGAGGACGAGGTTGATCCGCGCCTCGCCGGCCGGGGCGACGCCGAGCACGTGCAGGCCGTCGCGGATCTGCGCGTCCTTGACCTCGCACAGCCAGCCGTCGACATGCAGCAGGAAGTCGTCGAACTCGGCGTCGTGCGGCCGGTCGGCCAGGCCCAGGTCGTGGTCCAGCCGGGCGGCCTGGATGAGGGTCCAGATCTGGGCGCGGATCGCCGGGAGCTTCGCCGGATCCATCGCCGCGATCGAGGCGTGCTCGTCGAGGAGCTGCTCCAGGCGGGCCAGGTCGCCGTAGCTCTCCGCCCGTGCCATCGGCGGGACGAGATGGTCGACCAGGGTCGCGTGCGCCCGCCGCTTGGCCTGCGTGCCCTCGCCGGGGTCGTTGACGAGGAACGGGTAGATCAGCGGCAGGTCGCCGAGGGCCGCGTCCGTCGGGCAGGACGCGCTCATCCCCACCGTCTTGCCGGGCAGCCACTCCAGCGTCCCGTGCTTGCCGAGATGGACGACGGCGTGCGCGCCGAAGCCCCCGGCCGCCGCCGGGGCGGCGAGCCAGCGGTAGGCGGCCAGGTAGTGATGGCTGGGAGCCAGGTCCGGGTCGTGGTAGATCGCCACCGGGTTCTCCCCGAAGCCGCGCGGCGGCTGGACCAGCAGCACGACGTTGCCGGCCCGCAGCGCGGCGAGGACGATCTCGCCGTCCGGGTCGCGGGTGCGGTCGACGTACAGCTCGCCCGGCGGCGGCCCCCAGTGCCGCTCGACGCTGGCCCGCAGGTCGGCGGGCAGCGTTGCGTACCAGGCCCGGTAGGCGGCCGCGGAGATCCGCACCGGGTTGCCGGCGAGCTGCGCCGCGGTCAGCCACGCCGGGTCCTGCCCGCCCGCCGCGATGATCGCGTGGATGAGGGCGTCGCCGTCCTGCGCGGCGACCCCCGGCAGGGCGTCCGGGCCGTCGGCGGGACCGACGTCGTACCCGGCGGCGCGCATCTCGCGCAGCAGCCGCACGGTGCTCGCCGGGGTGTCGAGGCCCACGGCGTTGCCGATCCGGGAGTGCTTCGTCGGGTACGCCGACAGCATCAGCGCGACCCGCCGTCCGGCGGGCGCGACGTGCCGCAGCCGGCCGTGCGCGACCGCGATGCCGGCGACCCGGTCGGCCCGCTCGGGATCGGCGACGTAGCTGGTCAGCCCGTCGGGGTCGACCTCCTTGAAGGAGAACGGCACGGTGATCAGACGGCCGTCGAACTCGGGGATCGCGACCTGGGTGGCGGCGTCCAGCGGCGACAGCCCGTCGTCGGAGTCCGCCCACGCCGCCCGGCCGCCGGTCAGGCACAACCCCTGCAGGATCGGGATGTCCAGCGCCGCCAGCGCCCCGACGTCCCACGCCTCGTCGTCGCCGCCGGCGGCGGCCCGCGCCGGCTGGCTGCCGCCCGCGGCGAGCACCGTGACGACGAGGGCGTCGGCCCGGCCGAGCGTGGCGAGCAGGTCCGGCTCGGCGGTGCGCAGCGACGCGCAGTACACCGGCAGCGGCACGCCGCCGGCCCGCTCGACCGCGGCGCACAGCTCCTCGACGAACGCCGTGTTGCCGGCGACGTGATGCGCTCGGTAGTACAACACCCCGATCACCGGGCTGCCCTGGTCGGCGGCCGTCGGTGCCGGTTGAGCTGTCGGTGCCGGTTGAGCTGCGGCGGGCCGGTCGAGCACGCCCCAGGCCGGGGTCGTCACCGGCGGGGCGAACCCGCCGCCGGTGAGCAGCAGCGTGTCGGCGAGGAAGCGGTGCAGCTCGCCGAGGTTGGCCGGCCCGCCCTCGGCGAGGTAGGCGTGCGCCTCGGCGCAGATGCCCGCCGGCACCGTGGAGATGGCCATGAGCTCCGCGTCCGGGGCCCGCTCCCCGCCGAGGACGACCACCGGCCGCGGCCCGGCGAGCAGGGCGGCCAGGCCCTCCTCCCACATCCGCCGTCCGCCGAGGATGCGCACGACGATCACGTCCACGCCGTCGGTCAGCTCGTCGAGGTCGCTGGCGTCGCTGGCGTCGGTGACGTCGAGGCGGGCCGGGTTGCCGAGCCGGTAGCGGGCGCCGCTGGCCCGCGCGGAGAGCAGGTCGGTGTCCGACGTCGACAGCAGCAGGACGACGGCGTCGAGCTCGCTTTCGGCGGTGAACTCGGACGGCGTGCTGGGCGCAGGGGTCATGGTGCTGCCTCTCCCGGGGTTGGGCGCCTCACCATCGCAGAACGGCCGCTGGGTGTGTCAAGCGCTGTGCGGATACCGCCACGAACAACGATCAACCGACAGGTGCCGGGCGAGGCACGTATGCTCCGCCGGTGCCCACCAGCCCGCGGGAGCGCGCCCATGACGCCTGCCCCGGCGTGCTGCGGACGCATCCGGCCGCGGACGGCGCGCTCGCCCGGCTGCGGATTCCCGGCGGAGCCCTCGACAGCGGCACGGCGCGCGCGCTCGCGGCCTGCGCCCGGGATGTCGCTGACGGTTTCCTGGAACTGACCTCCCGGGGGAACGTGCAGCTTCGCGGCCTCGCCGACGGCGCCGCCGCGGTCCTCGCCGCGCGGGCCGGGGCGGTCGGGTTGTTGCCGTCGACCACCCACGAGCGGGTCCGCAACATCGTCGGCTCCCCGTTGTCCGGGCGCGCCGCCGCCGGGGTGCGGGACATCGCCTCGCTCGTCGACGCCCTCGACGCGGGGCTGTGCGCGGACCCGCAGCTCGCCGCCCTGCCCGGGCGGATGCTCTTCGCCGTCGACGACGGCAGCGGCGACCTGGCCGAACTGCCCGCCGACCTCGCCCTGCGCGCCCTGCCGGCGGGGGAGACGATGCTGATCGTCGCTGGCGGGCCGACTGTCGCTGGCGGGCCGACCGCGCTGCGGATGCCGGACCGCGCCGCCGTGCCCGCGCTGCTCGCCGCCGCCCGGGCCTTCCTCGACGTCCGCACCGCCGGGGGCGCCGCCGCGACAGCCTGGCGCGTCGCCGAGCTGCCCACCGGGCGGGATCGCCTGCTCGCCGCAGCCGCAGCCGCCGCTGGTGTCGATGTCGCCGCCGGTGTTGATGTCGGCGCCGGTGTTGATGTCGGCGCCGGTGTTGATGTCGGCGGTGGACCGCCGGGCGCCCGGCCGGGTCGGCACCGCCAGCGGGACGGTCGATGGGCGTTGACCGCGCTCGTCCCGCTCGGGCGGCTGCGGGCCGACCAGCTCGACCTGCTCGCCGCGGTCGCCGAGGCTGACGGTGACGGCCAGGTGATGGTGACACCGTGGCGGTCGGTCGTGCTGCGCGACCTCGACGCTGCGGCAGTGGCGCGGGAATCGGACCGGCTGGCCGCCACGGGCCTCGTCGTCGACGCGGACTCGGGCTGGGTCGGGGTCACGAGCTGCGCCGGGCGGCCGGGATGCGCCAAGGCGCTCGCCGACGTTCGCCGCGATGCCGGCCGATCGGCGGGGGCAGGTAGCGCCCCGGGGCGGCCTCCCTCGCCGGGCGACGGACCGCGGCACCGTCGGGATCGGCTGCCCGTGCACTGGTCGGGCTGCGCTCGCCGGTGCGGCCAGCTGGCCGGCGAGGTGGTCGAGGTCGTCGCCGATGCCATCGGCTACCGGGTCCGCCGCTGTGCCGGCAGCGGGACGCTGGTGCCCTGGTCGGACGGCGCCCTCCCGGGTGAGGTGTCGGCCGTCGACTGGGACGCGCTCGTCGACGTGGTGGCGGCGCAGCGGTCGGTTGCCCGCCCGCGTCGGGATGGACGGGAGAATCGTTCCGCGTCGGGATGGACGGGAGAATCGTTGATGGAGGTGGCGATGGCGGCCGGAACGCCGCGTCCCGACTACGTCCGGGACGGCGCGGAGATCTACCGTCGTTCGTTCGCGACGATCCGCGCCGAGGCCCGTCTCGACGGGCTACCCGTCGACGTCGCCCGCGTCGCCGTCCGCATGATTCATTCCTGCGGCATGGTCGACCTCGTCGACGATGTGGCCTTCAGCCCCGGCGTGGTCGCCGCGGCCCGGGCGGCCCTGCTGGCCGGCGCGCCGGTGCTGTGCGACGCCCAGATGGTCGCCGCGGGGGTGACCCGCCGCCGGCTGCCCGCCGGCAACGACGTGCTGTGCCTGCTCGGCGACCCGCGGGTGCCGGGCCTCGCCGCAGAGCTGGGCACGACCCGCAGCGCCGCGGCGGTCGACCTGTGGGGCGAGCGCCTCGCCGGCGCTGTCGTCGCGATCGGCAACGCCCCGACCGCGCTGTTCCGGCTGCTGGAACTCGTCGCGGCCGGCGCGCCACGGCCGGCGGCCGTCCTCGGCGTCCCGGTGGGCTTCATCGGCGCGGCCGAATCGAAGCAGGCGCTCGCCGATGATCCGGCGGGCCTGGAGTTCCTCGTCGTGCACGGCCGGCGCGGTGGCAGCGCGATGGCCGTCGCCGCCGTCAACGCGATCGCCAGTGAGGACGAATGAGCGACCCGCGTGAATCGGCGGAGGCCAGCTCGACGGGCCGGCTGTGGGGGGTCGGGGTCGGTCCCGGTGACCCCGAGCTGATGACGCTGCGGGCGGCGCGGCTCATCCACGACGCCGACGTGATCGCCTATCACAGCGCCCGGCACGGTCGCAGCATCGCCAGGTCGATCGCCGCCTCGCACCTGCGCGGCGACCAGATCGAGGAGGCGTTGGTCTACCCGGTCACCACGGAGACGACCAGTCATCCCGGCGGCTACCGGGGGGCGATCGACGAGTTCTACGAGGACTGCGCCAAGCGGCTGGCGGCCCACCTCGACGCCGGCCGGACCGTCGTCGTCCTCAGCGAGGGCGACCCGTTCTTCTACGGGTCGTTCATCCACCTGCACCGCCGTCTCGCCGATCGCTACCCGACCGAGGTCGTGCCCGGGGTGACGTCGTTGTCGGCGGGCTGCGCGGTGCTCGGCCGCCCGCTCGTCGAGGGCAACGAGGTCCTCACCGTCCTGCCGGGCACGCTGACGCCGCAGATCCTCGCCGAGCGCATCGCCGGCACAGACACCGCGGTCGTGCTCAAGATGGGCCGGACCTTCCCCGGCGTTCGCGACGCCTTCACCGACGCCGGCCGGCTCGCCGACACCTGGTACGTCGAGCGGGCGACGACCGCCGGTCAGCGGATCGCCCCGCTCGGCGAGGTCGACCCGGCCACCGTGCCCTACTTCTCCCTGGCCGTGCTGCCGAGCCCGGTGCGCGGCCCGGACGATCCGGCGCCGCTGCGCGCCGGCCAGGCCGACTGGGTGCTCGTCGGCGCCGCGAGCCAGCCGGCGCCGACGCCGGCGGTCGGGGAGGCCACCGATGCGCCCCGCGCCGTCGAGGTCGGTGAGGTCGTCGTGATCGGGCTCGGCCCGGGCGCGCAGGGCTGGTTGACCCCGCAGGCCGCCGCCGCACTCGCCGCCGCCGACGACCTCATCGGCTACGGCCCCTACCTCGACCGGGTGCCCGCCGATCCGCGCCAGCGCCGACACCCGTCGGGCAACACGGTCGAGGCGGAACGCGCCGAGCTCGCACTGGAGCTGGCCGCCGCCGGGGCGAACGTCGCGGTGGTGTCCTCCGGTGACCCCGGCGTCTTCGCGATGGCGACCGCGGTCGTCGAGGCCGCGGCGCAGCGGCGGTTCGCCCACGTCGACGTGCGGGTCGTGCCCGGGCTGACCGCCGCCCAGGCGGTGGCGAGCCGGGTCGGCGCGCCGCTCGGCCACGACTTCTGCGTGCTGTCGCTGTCCGACCGGCTCAAGCCGTGGGAGGTCATCGAGGGGCGGTTGCGCGCCGCCGCGGCGGCCGACCTCGTCCTCGCCATCTACAACCCGGCGTCGCGGACACGCCGCGAGCAGCTCGAACTGGCCCGCGCGGCGCTGCTGGAGCACCGCGCGCCGGACACCCCGGTGGTGATCGGTCGCGACGTCGGCGGCCCCACCGAGACCGTCACCGTGACGACCCTCGGCGATCTTGACCCGGGCGTGGTCGACATGCGCTGCCTGCTGCTCGTCGGCTCCTCGACGACGCGGATCGTCCGCCGCGGCACCGGCCGAGACCTCGTCTTCACCCCCCGCCGCTACCCGGCACCGTGAGGTGCGGGTCGGGGAAGAAGCAGTAACGATCTTCTCGCCGGCCCGATGGGGTGTTGGTTGGTCTGGGTGCGGAAGTGCTCGGGAGTCGGTTCCGCGGGGCCGCACCAAGTGATCTAGTTAGGCAGCTTGACTGTGTGGAGGCGTTGTCTCGGAGGTCGAGTGCTGGGGGCCTGGGTTGGGCCGGTTGGTGTGGAGGATGGCGTGGATGGAGTCGTGGAGGTTCGGTGGGCCGCCGTCGGGGGTGTGGATGGCGGTGGGGTTGATGTGTCGGGATGTGTCGGGTGGTGTCGGCGAGGGTGCTGGTGGGGTGGGGGCCGGGGTCGAGGGGTGGGGTGGGGGTGCGGCCGTCGGGGGTGTGGGCGTGGGCGGTGCCGTCGGGGGTTCGGGTGAGGGCGATGTTGTCGTCGTGGATCGTGTGATGGTGGGCGGAGCAGAGCAGGAGCAGGTGGTCGGTGTCGTGGGTCCGCCCAGGACCCCCGCGTGCCGCCCGCCGCGCGCGGTCCGAGAGCCTGTCACGATTTCCGTGTAAGCCAGAGGTGAATAGCTTAGCTTNCGCGTTCACACTATCAGAAAGGTAGGCGTCCGGGGAAGAGGCTGGAGAGCGTGTTGAGTGCGATTTTCCATCCGTGGGTTCCGGTGCCGGACTCGCCGCCCCGCTGACTCGATATGTTGCGAAGCCCGAGGTAGAGTAGCTTCATCGCCGCGTCACGGTCGGGAAAATGCCCGCGGTTCTTCGTGATTTTCCGGAGCTGGAAGTTCATCGACTCGATCGCATTGGTCGTGTACACGATCTTCCGGAGCTCGGGTGGGTAGTCGAGGAACGGAATGAACTCCGGCCAGGCGTGACGCCACACGTCGACCGCTCCGGGATACTG
>NZ_LJPA01000050.1:0-45569 GCF_001414035.1 Frankia sp. ACN1ag
GCCAGATGCACCGCCACCAACGACGACGAACACGCCGTATCCACCGTGATCGCCGGCCCCTCCAACCCAAACGTGTACGCCACCCGCCCCGACGCGACGCTCGTGGTGTTGCCGGTGGACAGATGCCCCTCCAGGCCCGGGTCGGGCCGGCCCGCGACCGACGCGTAGTCCTGGGCGATCACCCCGGCGAACACGCCGGTCCGGCTGCCGCCCAGCCGGGTCGGATCGATCCCGGCGCCTTCGAACGCCTCCCACGCGGTCTCGAGCAGCAGCCGCTGCTGCGGGTCGGTCGCGGTCGCCTCCCGCGGGCTGAGGCCGAAGAAGGCGGCGTCGAACTCATCGGCGTCGTAGAGGAAGCCACCGCGCATGACGTAGGTCCGCCCGGCCGCGTCCGGATCGGGGTCGTAGAGCCGCTCGAGGTCCCAGCCACGGTTGTCCGGGAAGTCCCCCGTCGCGTCCCGGCCCTCGGTGACGAGCCGCCACAGGTCCTCGGCGGAGCGCACCCCGCCGGGGAACCGGCAGCTCGCCGAGACGATCGCGATCGGCTCGTCGGCGAGCGCGGCGGTGCGAACCGCCCCGGCCGTCGACGCCTCCCGCAGCTCGCCCGTCTGATCGGCGTCGGCGTCGGCGTCGGCGTCAGCGCCGAGCAGACGGGACCGGAGGAACCCGGCGATCCCGGCCGCCGTCGGATAGTCGAACAGCAGAGTCGCGGGCAGCCGCAGGCCGGTCACGACGCCCAGCCGGTTACGCAGTTCGACCGCGGTCAGGGAGTCGAAGCCGAGCGTGTTGAGCGGCCGGTCGGCGTCGAGGAGGTCCGCGCCGGCGTGGCCGAGCACCGTCGCGATCTGGCCGAGCACGAGATCGAGCAGGGTACGGCGGCGGTCGTTGCCGTTCATCCGCCGCAGCCGGTCGGCCAGCGGCTCGGCGGTGCGATCGCCGACGCCGGCACCGGCCGCGGCGCGCCGGGTGCCGCGGCGCACCAGATCACGAAGGATCCCCGGCAGCCGGCCATCCTCGGCCTGGGCGCGCAGGGCGGCCTGGTCGAAGCCGATCGGAACCAGGACGGGCCCACCGTCGACGAGGGCGGTGTCCACCGCCGCGAGGCCGTCCGCCTCGGACAGCGGGACGAGCCCCGCGCGGCGGATCCGGCTCAGCTCCTCCGGCGTCAGCCGCGCCGTCATCCCGGCGGTGGGCTCCCACGGCCCCCAGACCAGGCAGACGGCGGGCAGGCCCTGCACGTGCCGGTCCGCGGCCAGCGCGTCCAGGTAGGCGTTCGCGGCCGCGTAGTTCGCCTGGCCCGGGTTGCCCACGGTGGCGGCCGCCGAGGAGAAGAGCACGAAGGCCGCGAGATCGAGCGACGCGGTCAGTTCGTGCAGGTGCCAGGCGGCGTCGGCCTTGGGCCGCAGCACCCCGTCGAGCCGCGGCGCGCTCTGCCCGTCGAGCGGAGCGTCGTTCACGGCTCCCGCGGTGTGGACGACGGCGGTCAGGGGGTGGTCCTCGGGCACGTCCGCCAGCAGGTCCGCGAGCGCCGTCCGATCACCGACGTCGCAGGCCGCGATGGTGACGTCCACGCCGAGCTCACCGAGTTCGGCGCGCAGCCGTCCGGCCTGCGCCGAGGCGGGACCCGACCGGCTCGCGAGCAGCAGGTGGCGGACGCCGTGCTCGGTCGCCAGTCGGCGGGCGACGAGAGCCCCCAGACCTCCGGTCCCCCCGGTGATCAGAACGGTCCCCTCGGGGTCGAGGCCGACGGGCAGGGTGAGGACGACCTTGCCGACATGACGGGCCTGGCTGAGATACCGGAACGCCTCCGGGGCCCGCCGGACGTCCCACGCGGTCACCGGGAGGGGGTGCAGCGTGCCGTCCTCGAACAGGCGGACCAGCTCGAGGAGCATCTGCCGGATCCGGTCGGGAGCCACGGCGTTGAGGTCGTAGGCCTGGTAGGTGAGCCCCGGATGGTCGGTGGCCACCTGTTCGGCGTCGCGGATGTCGGTCTTGCCCATCTCGAGGAAGCGGCCGCCAGGAGCCACCAGCCGCAGCGAGGCGTCGACGAAGTCGCCCGCCAGCGAATCCAGGACGACGTCGACGCCTCGCCCGTCGGTGGCGGCGCGGATCCGCTCCTCGAAGGCGAGGGAACGCGAGGACGAGATCTGGTGCTCCGCCCGCCCTTCGGCCCGAAGTGTGTCCCACTTACCGGGGCTGGCGGTCGCGTGGATCTCCGCGCCCAGGTGGGCGGCCAGCCGGCTGGCCGCCATCCCGACGCCCCCGGCCGCGGCATGGATGAGCACGCTCTCCCCGGCCCGCAGCCGGGCCAGGTCGACGAGTCCGTGATAGGCGGTCATGAACGCGATCGGGGTCGCCGCGCCCTGAGCGAAGGACCAGCCGGCGGGCAGGCGGACCAGATGACGGTGGTCGGCCACCGCCACCGGGGCGATCGCGCCCGCGAGCAGGCCCATGACCCGGTCGCCGGGGGAGAGGCCGGTGACGTCCGGTGCGACCTCGACGACGATGCCGGCGCCCTCGCTGCCGAAGGCGGCGGTTCCCGGGTACATGCCCAGCGCCAGCAGCACATCGCGGAAGTTCAGCCCGGCGGCCCGCACCGCGACCCGGACCTGGCCGGCGGCGAGCGGGGTGTCGACGTCCGGAGCCGGGACCAGCGCCAGGTTCTCCAGCGTGCCGGGCTCGGTGACGTCCAGGCGCCAGGTGGACGACGGGCCGGGAGGGCGCAGCCGGTCCTCGCCCTCGGAGCGCACGAGGCGAGGCGTCCAGAGGTCACCGGCGCGCACGGCGACCTCCGGCTCCCCGGACGCCACCACCGCCGGCAGCATCGGGACCGACTCCCGCGCCGAGTCCAGGTCGGCCAGCACGATGCGGTCCGGGAACTCCGCCTGGGCGGTCCGGACGAGACCCCACAGGGCAGCCTGCGCCCGGGCGTCGACGCGGTCGCCGGGGCGGGCGGCGACCGCGCCGCGGGTGAGCACCACCAGGGAGGAGGCCACGGTCGCGTCGTCGGCGACCCAGGCGCGCAGCAGATCCAGCAGCGCGCCGGTAAGGCGTCGGACCGCGCTCGGATCGTCCTGCGGGCCGCCCGCCGGGAACGAGGGGGCCACGACGACGACCGCGGGCATCGGGCCGCCGTCGAGCGAGGCGCGCAGAGCCGGCAGGTCGGCATGGACGGCCGCGGTGACCCCGGCGCGGTCGAGGCCGCGGCGCAGCTCCGGGTCGTCCGGGCCGAGCACCGCCCAGCCGCCGGTCGCGGGCGGAAGCTGCCCGCCAGAGCCTGGTGCCGCCGGCGGTGAGGCCACCCACGTCACCTCGTGGAGCACCGTGGGGCGCGCCGGAGCCGCGGCCGACAGACTCCCCCGGGCGACCGATCGGAGTACAAGCCGCTCGACGGTGGCCACCGGCACGCCGGTGGGGTCAGCGACGTCGATCGCCACCGCGCCGTCGTCGATCACCCGCAACCGCACGTGGACCTCGGCGGCTCCGGTCGCGTGCAGCCGCACGCCTGACCAGGTGAACGGGATCCGGACCGCGGCGTCCGCCGGCGACTGGCCGACCGCCTCGAAGGCGAGCGGATGCAGCGCGGCGTCGAGCAGGGCGGGGTGCAGGGCGAACCCCGCCGGGTCGGTTCCCTCGGGCAGTCGCAGCGTCGCGTACAGGTCCCCGTCGTGCCGCCAGAGGGCACGCACCGCCTGGAACGCCGGCCCGTAATCGTAGCCGGCCTCGGCCAGACGCTCGTACAAGCTCGCGGCGTCGAGTGCGGTCGCCTCCTCGGGCGGCCGGGTGACGTCGGGACGGGTGACGTCGGGACGGGCGGGGGCGACCGGCCCGGGTCCGCCCTCCCCGGGGGCGAGGGTCCCCTCGGCGTGGCGGGTCCAGGCCGAGGGGGCCGGCAGGGACTCGCCGATTCCGGCGGCCTCGGCCGCGCCAGAGTCGCCCTCGCGGGGGCGGGAGTGGATCCGCACGGCCCGACGCCCGGAGTCGTCCGGCCATCCGACGGTGACCTGCAGATCGAAGATCCCCCGCGCGGGCAGGGCCAGCGGGGCGGCCAGGACGAGCTCCTCGACGCCGCCGGCACCGACCCGCTCGCCCGCCCCGATCGCGAGGTCGAGGAAGGCCGTGCCGGGCAGCACCACCGTGCCGGCGACCGTGTGGTCGGCCAGCCAGGGATGGGACGACGTCGAGACCCGACCGGTGAGGACGGTGGCGACCCCGTCGTCCTCGGCGAGCCCGACCGCCGTGGTGGCGATGGGATGTCCCGTCGAGAGCAGGCCGAGCGCGCCGGCGTCGAGCGGGCCCGACGGTTCGTCGATCCAGTAACGCCGGTGCTCGAAGGCATAGGTGGGCAGGTCGACCCGCCGACCCCGGCCGGCGAACACCGTGCGCCAGTCCGGGCCGAGGCCGTGCACGTGCAGCCGGGTGAGCGCGGCCAGCAGGGTCGGCACCTCGCCGCTTCCCGCTCGGGCCACCGCGGTCGCTACGACCGCCACCTGCGGGTCGATCCCGGCCAGACCATCGGCGACCATGCCGGTGAGCGCGGCGTCGGGGCCGATCTCCAGGTAGCCGGTCACGCCCGCCGCGTGCAACGCGCGCAGGCCGGCGGCGAACCGGACCGGCCGGCGGACGTGCTCCGCCCAGTACTGCGGGGTGCCCATCAGCCCGGCGCTCGCGCTCTCACCGGTGACATTGGAGATCATCGGGATCTGCGGCGGGTGAAAGGACACCTCGCGCAGCGCGACCGCGAAATCGGCGAGCATTCCGTCCATGTGCGGCGAGTGGAACGCGTGGCTGACCTTCAGCCGCTTCCCCCGGCGACCGCGGGCTCGCCAGCCGGCGGCGATCCGCTCCACCGCGTCAAGATCACCGGAGATGACCGTGGACGTGGGGCCGTTGACCGCCGCGACGGCGACGCGCTCCCCCTCGTCCCGCAGCAACGCGACGGTTTCCTCCTCGGAGGCCTCCAGCGCGACCATCCCGCCATCGCCGCGCAGCCCCTGCATGAGCCGGCCCCGCGCGGCCACCAGGGCGCAGGCGTCGGGCAGCGACAGGATGCCGGCGACGTGAGCGGCGGCCACCTCCCCGATGGAGTGTCCGATCAGGTAGTCCGGCCGCACGTCCCAGGACCGCAGCAGCCGGTACACCGCGACCTCGAACGCGAAGATGGCCGCCTGGGCGTGATCGGTCCGGTTCAGCAGGACCGTGTCCCCGCCCCGCGGCGGCGGGTCGTCGGTGAACATGACCTCCAGCAGCGGTCGGTCGAGCCGCGGGTCGAGTTCGGCGCGCACGGCGTCCAGCGCGGCGGCGAAGGCGGGAAACGCGGCGTACAACGCGCGGCCCATCCCGGGACGTTGGCTTCCCTGCCCGGTGAACAGGAAGGCCGTCGCGCCGGCCACGGCCACGTGGCCACGGTCGACCCCGGAGGCCTCTCGCCCGTCGGCGACGGCGAGCAGACCGGCCAGGTAGCCGTCCCGGTCGCCGGCCACGACACCGGCGCGGTGTGCCAGGACGCCGCGGGTGGCGGCCAGCGAGGCGCCGATGTCCAGGTCGGACGGCGACGGCTCGGCGACGAGACGGTCGTGCAGTCGCCGGGCCTGGGCCCGCAGGGCACCCTCGGTGACGGCGGACAGAATCCACGGCAGAGCCAGGTCCCCCACCGGGGCGGCTGCCGGCTCCCGGTGGTCGGCGAGGGTGGCGGCCGGGGCGACGGCGACCTCGCCCGGGACAGCGGCCGGTTCCGGGACGGCGACCGGTTCCGGGACGGCGACCGGTTCCGGGACGGCGACCGGTTCCGGGACGGCGACCGGTTCCGGGACGGCGACCGCCGGCTCTTCCAGGATGAGATGCGCGTTGGTCCCGCTGATACCGAAGGAGGACACCCCTGCCCGTCGAGGAGCGTCACCCGCAGCCCAGGCGGTCGGCTCGCGCAGCAGCGAGACCGCGCCGGCGTTCCAGTCCACGTGCGGCGAGGGTTGGTCGACGTGCAGGGTGCGGGGCAGGCGCGCATGCCGCATCGCCAGAACCATCTTGATGACGCTGGCCACGCCGGCCGCAGCCTGGGTGTGACCGATGTTGGACTTGACCGATCCCAGCCACAGTGGCCGGTCGGGGTCGCGGCCCTGGCCGTACGTGGCGAGCAGCGCCCGGGCCTCGATCGGGTCCCCGAGCGACGTGCCGGTCCCGTGCGCGTCGACGGCGTCGATCTCGGCGGTGGTGAGCTGGGCGTTGGCCAACGCCTGGCGGATCACCCGCTCCTGGGAGGGGCCGTTGGGCGCGGTGAGCCCGTTGCTGGCGCCGTCGGAGTTGACGGCGCTACCGCGGATCACGGCGAGGACCTGATGGCCGTTCCTGGTCGCGTCGGACAGCCGCTCCAGGAGTAGCAGGCCGCCGCCCTCGGCGAAGTTCGTGCCGTCGGCCGCCGCCGCGAAGGCCTTGCATCGCCCGTCGGGGGCGAGTCCGCGCTGCCGGCTGAACTCGACGAAGACCCCGGGTGAGGACAGCACCGTCGCGCCGCCCGCCACCGCGAGGGAGCATTCCCCGGCCCGCAGTGCCCGGGCCGCGAGATGAATCGCCACGAGCGAGGCGGAGCAGGCCGTGTCTACGGAGATCGCGGGCCCCTCGAGGCCGAACGAGTAGGCGACCCGTCCCGACGCCACGCTCGGGGTGTTTCCGGTGAGCAGATAGCCCTCGTAGGCGCGGGGGGCGTCCCGCAGCCGGGGCGCGTACTCCTGCGCGATCACGCCGGCGAACACGCCGGTGTCGCTGCCCCGCAGCGACCCCGGCGCCAGGCCGGCCCGTTCGAACAGCTCCCAGGTGAGCTCGAGCAGCAGGCGGTGCTGGGGGTCGGTGGCAGCGGCCTCCCGGGGGTTGATGCCGAACAACGCGGCATCGAATCCGGCCGCGTCGTCGAGGAAACCCCCGTGGCGGACATAGGACGTGCGGGAGTGGTCCGGATCCAGGTCGTGCAATGTGGCGGTGTCCCAGCCGCGGTCGGTGGGGAATTCCGCGATCGCGTCCCGCCCCTCGTCGACCAGCCGCCACAGGGCCTCGGGCGAGTCGACCGCGCCAGGGAAGCGGCAGGCCATCGACACGATCGCGATGGGCTCGCTGTCCCGGGCCTCGGCCGCGCTCAGTCGCCCCCGGGCGTGAGCGAGGTCCATGGTGACCCGCTTGAGGTACTCGCGGAGCTTCTGCTCGTTGGCCATGGGACGCCGATACCTCCGGTAGCTGCGCTCGGTTGATGCCGAACTGGGCTGGGCTGCGAGACGGAGACGCAGGGGAAACGGATTTCGTCTTTCGGAACCCGGACGCGGGGTGTGGACTATGCGGGTCGTGGACTATGCGGGTCGTGGACTAGGGCGAGCGGAAGCGTCAGAGGTTGTCGATGNAGTCGAAGATCTCGTCGTCGGTCGCCGAACTGAGACCCTCCAGCCGCGGTGCTCCCTCAGCGGCCCCGCCCAGGTCGCGGGTCCTGGCCAGGTCGCGGATCCTGGCCAGCAGCGCCTCGACGCGGTTTTCGAGTACCGCCACGTCCCCGTGGCCGGCGGGCAGCGCCTCACACGACCGCTGCAACCGGTCCAGGTCCGCCAGTACCGAGGACGTGGTCTGCGCGGTGCCGGCGTCCGGTGCCACCAGCTCGTCGAAGAGGTAGGAGACGAGCTGCTCGGGAGTCGGATGGTCGAACACCAGCGTCGCCGGCAGGGTCAGACCGGTCGCGGCGCCCAACCGGTTGCGTAGCTCCACCGCCGTCAGCGAGTCGAATCCGAGGTCGCGGAAGGCGCCGTCGGCCGGGATCGCCCGCGGGTTCGGATGACCCAGCGCGACAGCCGCGTGGGTCTGGACGAGGGTGAGCAGCAGGGGGCGCCGACCGGACTCCGGCGCGGCGTCCAACCGCTGCTGCCAGGACAGCTCCACGTCACCGTCCGTTGCCCGACGGTTCGGCACGCGCACCAGGTCACGCAGCAGGGCGGGCAGATCGCCGGTGGCCGCCGCCTCCCGCAGGGCAGCGGAGTCGAGGCGGGTCGGTACGACCACCCCCCGGGTCGCCCCGAGTGCCGCGTCGAACAGCGCGAGACCTTCGCCGGTGGACAGGGCGGCGAGCCCGCTGCGGCCCAGCCTGGTCAGGGCGGCGGAGTCCAGATGCCCGGTCATGGCGCTGGCCTGCGACCACAGGCCCCAGGCCATCGAGGTGGCGGGCAGGCCGCGGGCGTGGCGGTCGTGCGCGAGGGCGTCGAGGAAGGCGTTGGCCGCGGCGTAGTTCGCCTGACCGGCGGGGCCCAGGGTGCCGGCGACCGAGGAGAACAGCACGAAGGCGGCCAGATCGACGTCCTGCGTCAGTTCGTGCAGGTTCCAGGCCGCGTCGATCTTGGGGCGCAGCACCGCGTCGAGCCGTTGCGGCGTCAGGGACTGCAGCAGGCCGTCGTCGAGGACACCCGCGGCGTGGACCACCGCGGTCAGGGGTCGGTCGTCCGGGATCTCCCCGAGCACCCCGGCCAGGGCGTCGCGGTCGGCGGCGTCGCAGGCCTTCAGGTCCACCGTGGCGCCGGCGGCCGTCAGCTCGGCGAGCAGCTCGGCGGCTCCCGGTGCGCCGTGCCCCCGGCGGCTGAGCAGGATCAGATGCCGGATCCCGTGCTCGACGACGAGATGGCGGGCGAGCGCACCCCCCAGGATCCCGGTGCCCCCGGTGATCAGGACGCTGCCGGCAGGGTCGAGCGGGCGGGGGACCGTCAGGACGACCTTGCCGGTGTGCCGGGCCTGGCCGAGATAGCGGAACGCCTCCGTCGCCCGGCGGATGTCCCAGGCGGCGACCGGCAGGGCGCTGATCTCCCGCCGCCGGAACATCGGCAGCAGCGCGTTCATCATCCGACCGACATGCTCGGGTCCCTGGTCGGTCACGTCGTAGGAGCGGTAGCTCACTCCCGGATGCGCCGCGGCCACGGCGGCAGGGTCGCGGATGTCGGTCTTGCCCATCTCGACGAAGCGGCCGCCCGGACTGAGCAGGCGTAGCGAGGCGTCCACGAACGGACCCGCCAACGAGTTGAGGACGACGTCCACCCCACGCCCGCCGGAGGCCGCCCGGAACCTCTCCTCGAAGTCGAGGTCGCGCGACGAGGCGATGTGGTCGGAGCCCAGCCCGAGCGAACGCAGCACGTTCCACTTGCCGGGGCTGGCCGTCCCGAGCACCGTCACACCCCAGTGCCTGGCCAGCTGGAGCGCCGCCATCCCGACGCCGCCGGTCGCGGCGTGCAGGAGCAGCGTCTCGCCCGCGCCGACCGCGGCGATCTCGGCCAGCCCGTAGTAGGCGGTCAGGAACACGACCGGGATCGCGGCGGCCTCGGCGAAGCTCATCCCGGGCGGCATGGGCCACAGCGTCCGGTGATCGGCGATCCCCACCGGTCCGGCGCCGCTGGACATCAGGCCCATCACGCGGTCCCCGGGGGCGAACGTGGTCACCTCCGGCCCGACCTCGAGCACCACGCCGGCGGCCTCGCCGCCGGGCGGCCGGGTGTCCCCGCTGACCAGGTCGAGCGCGAGGACCACCTNGCGGAAGTTCAGGCCGGCGGCCCGGATCGCGATCCGCACCTCGCCGGCGGCCAACGCGACGGAGGCCGCCTCCCCCGGGGCCAGCGCGAGACTGTCGAGCGATCCCTTCCCGGTCAGGACCAGATGCCAGTCGGCCGTCCGCTCCGGCGGGACGAGCATGTCGTCGCCGGCGTCGAGTCGGGTCAGCCGCGGCGTGTGGAGCTGCCCGCCGCGCAGCGCGCCCTGGGGCTCACCCTGGGACTCGCCCTGCTCGAGCGCGTCGACGACGGCAGCCCGCGAGGCGTCGCTCGCGTCGAGGTCGAGCAGACCGAAGCGGTCCGGGTGCTCCGACTGGGCGGTCCGGACCAGCCCCCAGACCGACGCGGCGGCGAGGTCCGCGACGCGCTCCCCCGCGTGGACCGCGACCGCGCCCCGGGTGACCAGAAGCAGGCGCGCAGCGGCGAAGGCCTCCTGCGCCAACCACGAGGTCAGCAGCCGCAGAGCGTCGTGCGTGGCCGTGCGGGCCGCGTCCGCAACGCTCCCGGCCCGCGCCGGCCAGGACACGACCACGGTCTTGACCCGGGCCCCGGCCGCCACGGACTCTCGCAGCGCGTCCAGGTCCGCGACGCGCTCGACCTGCGCCCCGCGGTCGGCGGCGGCCGCGGCGAGGCCCCACGGGTCGTCGCCGACCAGCGCCAGCGCGGCCGGCGGGGCCGTGCTGGCCCCCCGCTCGTCCGCGGGGCGCTCGACGGGACGCCAGTCCACGCCGAGCAGCGACGGCGGCGCCCCCGTACGGAACGCGGCGAGCTGCGCGTCGTCCATCGGGCGCACGGCGAGCGTGCCCACCGTGGCGAGCGGCTGACCGGAGACGTCGGTGAGCAGGAGCGTCACCGAGGCTGGACCGGTCGCCGTGGCGCGGACCCGGGCCTGCGTCCCGCCCTGCGCGTGCAGCGCGACCCTGCTCCAGGAGAACGGGACGAGCAACGCGTCCGGCGCAATCGGCGGGAGCGCCAGGGTCGCGGCATGCAGCGCTGCGTCCAGCAGCGCGGGGTGCAGGCCGAACGTCCCCGCCGGCTGGTCCTCGGGCAGGCGGACGTCGGCGAACACGTCCGCGCCGCGCCGCCAGGCCGCGCGCAGGCCGCGGAAGTTCGGACCGTAGTCGTACCCTCGCGCGGCCAGGGAGTCGTAGTGCGCGTCGATGTCGATCAGCTCGGCCCCCGCCGGCGGCCAGGCCTCCGGTGGATCCTCGGCCAGGCCCGGGGTCGCCTCGGATGGCCCTCCCGCGGGCACCTGCGCGGTGGGCGCGTCCACGGTGGACAGCTCCGCCCTGGCATGCAGGGTCCAGTCCGTCTCGTCGGTCGCGTCGGTCGCGTCGGCCGGGCGCGAGTACACCGTCGTCCTCCACCCGCCGGCGTCGTTCGCGGGTTGGATCACCACCTGCATCTGCACCTCGCCGTCGTCGGGCAGGACGACCGGCGCCTCCAGCAACAGCTCGTCGACGAACCGCCCCCCGAGCGGGCGACCGGCCGTGAGGACGAGGTCGACGAGGGCGGCGCCGGGCAGCACGACCATGTCCCGCAGGACGTGGTCCGCCAGCCAGGGATGGTTCGCCAGGTTCAGCCGGCCGGTGAGGATCGTCGTCCCGCCTTCGGCCGGGCGCACCTCGGCGGCGAGCAGGGGGTGGTTGGCGGGGTCGAGTCCGGCGGCGGCGAGATCGGAGCCGCGGCCGTCGGGAGCCAGCCAGTACCGTTCCCGCTCGAACGCGTAGGTCGGCAGGTCCACCACCTGCCCGTCCGCGCCGGCGAACAGTGATTCCCAGCCCGACCTCGACCCGCCGATCCGCAGCGCGGCCACGGCCGCGGCCACCGCATGCCGCTCCGACGTCCCCGGACGCATCGTCGCCAGCAACACCGGCTCGCCACCGCCCACCGAGCCCTCGGACGACCCATGCGCCGACACCGACACCGACACCGGGGCCGGGGTCGGGGTCGGTTCTTCCGCGGCCAGGCAGTCACCGGCCATCCCCGTCAACGTCCGGTTCGGACCGATCTCCACAAACACCTCGACACCAGCATCCCGCAACACCCGCATCCCGTCCGCGAACCGCACCGGACGACGAACATGCCCCACCCAGTAATCCGCCCCGAGAACCTCACCATCAACAACCCGCCCCGACACGTTCGACACCAGCGGAATCGACGGAACCCGAAACGTCAGACCCTCCACCACCCGCCGGAAATCATCAAGCATCCCCTCCATATGATGCGAATGAAAAGCATGACTCACCCGCAGCAACGACGTCCGACGACCCTGCCCCCGCACCACCTCCCCCACCCAGGCAACAGCATCCGCATCACCCGCCACCACCACCGACGCCGGCCCGTTCACCGCCGCCACCGACACCCGCCCCGCCACCGCCGGCTCCGCCAGCACCCCCGCGACCTCATCCTCCCCCGCCGCCACCGCCAGCATCGCCCCACCCGCCGGCAGCTCCTGCATCAACCGGCCCCGCGCCGCCACCAGCACACACGCATCCACCAGCCCGAAAACCCCCGCCACATACGCCGCCGCCACCTCACCAATCGAATGCCCCACCACGAAGTCAGGCACCACACCCGACGACTCCAACAACCGGAACAGCGCCACCTCCAACGCGAACAACGCCGGCTGCGTGTACCGCGTCGTATCCAGAAGACCAGCCTCCACCGACCCCTCCGCCGCGAACATCACCTCCCGAAGCGGACGATCCAGAAACCCATCGAAACCAGCACACACCTCATCCAGAGCAGCCGCGAACACCGGCGAAGAAAAATACAACTCCCGCCCCATACCCACCCGCTGACTACCCTGACCAGCAAACAGAAAAGCCAACCGACCCGCCGACCGCACCCCACCCCGCACCACCAACGGCGAACTCCCCCCCGCCGCCACCACCCGCAACCCCGCACGCAACTCCTCCACCCCCTCCGCGACCACCACCACCCGACGCTCCAACAACGACCGCGTCGCCACCAGAGAAAACCCCACATCCACCAGCGACACCCCACCCCCAGCCACCAACGAATCCAGAACCACCGCCTGCCCCCNCAACCCCGACTCCGACCGCGCCGACACCACAAAAGGCAACACCCCACCCCAACCCCGCACCCCGGACACAGAAACACCCGAATCCACACCACCAGCCACCACACCACCAGAAACAGCCGCGCCACCGGAAACGGCAACGCCATCAGCCTCAGCAATGGCATCAGACGGAGCGGCGCCATCCGACACGGTGGCACTGTTCGACAAAGCGATACCGCTCGACCCGGCCGCAGTGTTCGCCGCGGCGGCGCTACTCGACACTGCGGTACCCGACACTGCGGTACTCGACACGGTGGTACTCGACACGGTGGTACTCGACACGGTGGAATTCAAGCTGGTGGAATTCGACCCGGCGGCACCGTTCGGTGTCGTGCGGTCGAGGACGGGGGGTTCCTCCAGGATGACGTGGGCGTTGGTGCCACTGATCCCGAACGACGACACCGCGGCCCGACGCGGACCCGACCCCTCCCAGGGAACCGACCGGGTGACCAGCCTGACCGCNCCGGCCGACCAGTCGACCTCCGGCGTCGGCTCATCCACGTGCAGCGTCGGCGGCACCTCACGGTGACGCATCGCCATCACCATCTTGATGATTCCCGCGACGCCCGCCGCNGCCNGNGTNTGNCCGATGTTCGACTTCACCGATCCCAGCAGCAACGGCCGATCCACCGGACGGCCCTGACCATAGGTCGCCAGCAACGCCTGCGCCTCGATCGGATCACCCAACCGGGTACCCGTCCCATGCGCCTCCACCACATCCACATCACCCACACCCAGACCCGCACTCCCCAACGCCGCCCGGATCACCCGCTGCTGCGACGGACCNTTCGGCGCCGTCAGCTGACTGCTCNCCCCATCGGAGTTCACCGCCGACCCCCGCACCACCGCNAACACCCGATGGCCATGACGACGCGCGTCCGACAACCGCTCCAACAGCAGCATCCCCGCACCCTCACCCCAACTCGTCCCATCCGCCGCCGCCGCGAACGCCTTCACCCGCCCATCCGCCGCCAACCCACGCTGACGGCTGAACTCCACAAACGTCGACGGCGTCGCCATCACCGTCACCCCACCCGCCAACGCCAACGAACACTCACCACCACGCAACGCCTGGCACGCCAGATGCACCGCCACCAACGACGACGAACACGCCGTATCCACCGTGATCGCCGGCCCCTCCAACCCAAACGTGTACGCCACCCGCCCCGACGCCACACTCCCCGCACTACCCGTCGCCAGAAAACCCTCGAAACCCGCCGGCGGCGCCGCCATCAACCGCACCCCGTAATCGTCGTACATCACCCCCGCGAAAACACCCGTCGCACTCCCCCGCAGACCCGACGGATCAATACCCGCCCGCTCGAACACCTCCCACGTCAACTCCAACAGAAGACGATGCTGCGGATCCGTCGCCAACGCCTCCCGCGGCGACATACCAAAAAACCCCGGATCAAACTCGTCCGCATCATGCAGAAAACCACCGAAACGACTGTAAGAAGAACCCGCACGATCAGGATCCGGATCATACAGACCCGCACCCCAACCCCGACCCGACGGAAACTCCGAAATCGCATCCCCACCCGACGCCACCAACCCCCACAAACCCTCCGGCGAACGCACCCCACCCGGGAAACGGCAACTCATCCCCACCACAGCCAACGGCTCGGTGGACCGGTCCTCGAAGACGGAGAGCTGCCGGCGTGCCTGCCGCAGGTCGGCGGTCGCACGGCGGAGGTACTCACGAAGCTTGTCCTCGTTGGAGGTCATGGCGTCTCACCCTTCCCGCGTCAGTCGGGGGTTTCCGGCGTCGTCCATCGGAATTTCCCCGAACTCGTTGTCGAGTGCCTTGAAGAGTTCGTCGTCCGTCGCCGTGGCGAGGTCCACCGAATCCTCAGGCACCGCGGAGCCGTTGCCGTTCCGGTCGGCGTTCCATCTGCGCAGCAGGTTCTGCAGGCGCAGAGCGACCCGGGCATGGTCGGCATCGGTCGCCGATCCCGGATCCAGCGCGGCCTCAAGCTGGTCGAGCGCGGCGAGCGGCAGCCCGCCGAGGGCAGCCGCCTCGGGTGTCAGGGCGGCCAGCAGATGGTCCGCGAGCGCGGCGGGCGTCGGATAGTCGAACGCGAGCGTGCTCGGCAACCGCAGGGCGGTGGCGGCGTGCAGCCGGTTGCGCAGCTCCACTGCGGTCAGCGAGTCGAGTCCCATCTCCAGCAGGCCGCGTTGGGGGTCCATGGTCGCCGCGGCGGCGTCGGAGTGGCCGAGCACCGTCGCCAGGGTGCCGCGGACCAGCGCGAGCACCAGGTCCGCCCGCTGCGCGTCCGGTGCCTCGGCGAGGCGCCGCAGAAACGGGGACTCGCCATCGGCCGCGCCCGCGGCCGAGCCGCCGGCCGATCGGACCGGCAGGCCGACAAGACCGGCGAACAGATGGTGCGGCAGGTCCGCGCGGGCCTGGGCACGCAGCCGTGACAGGTCGACCCGCGCGGCCACGAGCGCCGCCCGGCTACTGGCGAGCCCGGCCTCGAGCAGTGCCAGCCCCTCCTCGTCCGACATCGCGACGAGGCCGGCGCGAGTCAGCCGGCCACGGTCGACCCGGTCGAGAGTGCCCGTCATGGCGCTGGTGCGGGACCACAACCCCCAGGCCAGCGAGGTCGCCGGACGCCCCTGGGCGTGGCGCCGCGCGGCCAACGCGTCCAGGAAGGCGTTCGCCGCCGCGTAGCTGCCCTGCCCCGGATTGCCGAAGGTGCCCGCCACCGAGGAGAACAGCACGAACTCCGCGAGGTCCTGGTCGGCGGTGAGCTCGTGCAGATGCCAGGCCGCATCCACCTTCGGCCGCAGAACCAGGTCGAGTCGCTGCGGCGTCAGTGACCCGATCACCCCGTCGTCGAGGACGCCGGCGGTATGCACGACGGCGGTCAGCGGACGGTCGGCGGGCACCGACGCGACCAGCGCCGCCACCTGATCACGATCCGTCACATCGCACGCTGTCACCGTCACCTGTGCGCCCTGGGCGGAGAGCTCGGCCTCCAGTTCGGCGGCACCCGCGGCCGCAGGCCCCCGGCGACTCACCAGCAGCAGATTCCGGACGCCTCCATGGGCGACCAGGTGGCGTGCCACCAGGGCACCGAGCGTCCCGCCGCCACCGGTGATCAGCACGGTCCCCGACGGATCGAGCCGCGCGAAGGGCGAATCCGCCGGGTCCGGGCCGACGGGTTCGACCCGATCCGACAGACGAACGAGGCGGGGCACGTAGCGACGCCCGTCGCGGATCGCGAGTTCCGGCACGCCCTGGGCGAGCGCGGCCGGCAGCGCCGCGACGGAGGCATCCCGATCGTCGAGGTCCACGAGTTGGAAGCGGCCGGGTTCCTCCTGTTGCGCGGATCGCAGCAGACCCCACACGGCCCCCCCGACCATGTCGGCCNCCCCAGCCGCGTCGACCGTGCCGGCCGGACCCGCCGGCCCCTCCAGGTCGGCCTGGCCACCGGCGGAGGAGACGCCGGCGGAGGAGACGCCGACCGCGCCGTGTGTCACCACCACGAGACGCGACGTCGCGAACCGTTCATCGTCGAGCCAGGCCTGCAGCATGGCCAACTGGCGGTGGACGGCGACGCGCACGGCCTCGGGCACGTCCAGGCCGGGGCTGTCGGGATCACCAGGACCGACAGGATCATCAGAACCGACAGGGTCATCAGAACCGACAGGGTCAGCAGGGCCGACAGGCCGCGCGACGGTGACGGGCGCGAGGACCACGGCGGGCACGGGCGCGCCGCCCGCCACCGCGGCACTCAGGCCGGCGAGGTCCGGATGCCGCGTCACCGCGGCCGGCGACCCGGCGAGTCCGGCGGCCAGCGCCGCGGCCGGCCCGGCCGCCTCCGTGCCGAGCACCGCCCATCTGGCCGTGGTCGTGTCCTCGGACGTCCCGGCCCGGGCCGGGACGAGGTCCTCGACCTCGGCCTCGACCCACTCCACCTCGAACAGCGGGGGCCGGCGCGAACCGGCGCCCGCGATCCGGGCCAGATCCACCGGTCGAACGGTCAGGGCACCGACGGACAGCACCGGCCGTCCGCTGACATCCGTGGCCTGCAGGGTCAGGCGGTCCGGACCGGACGGCGACAGGCGGACCCGCAGCGCGCTCGCCCCGGCGGCGTACAGCGAGACCTCCGACCAGGAGAAGGGCAGCGCCACCGCGGCACCGCCGGCTCCCGCCGCGGAACGCACCCGATCCAGCGCCACCGGGTGCAGCGCGGCGTCGAGCAGGGCCGGGTGGATCCCGTAGCGCCGCGCCTCCTGCGGATCGGAGTCGGGCAGGCGCACGTCGGCGTACAGGTCCTCGCCGAGCCGCCAGAGCGCCGACAGTCCCTGGAAGGCGGGGCCATACCGCAGCCCCAGGTCCGCCAGCGTGCCGTAGGCGTCAGCGAGCTCGACCGGCACCGCACCCGACGGCGGCCACGCCTGCCCGGGTCCGACGGGCCAACCCAGGCCGGGCGTGGCCGGCCCCCCGGCGGGAGACGAGTCCACGACAGGAGACGAGTCCACGGCAGGAGACGGGTCCATGACGGCCGCGGGTTTCCGGGTCAGTGTCCCCCGCGCGTGTCGCGTCCAACGGCTCCCCCCGTCGTCGTCCACGGTGCCCGCGGACCGGGAGTGCAGGGCGAACATCCGCCGGCCGTCCTCGTCCGGGGCCTGCACGACGAGCCGCAGGTTCACCCCGGGTCCTTCGGGGAGCGTCACCGGCGCCTCGATGACCAGTTCCTCGACGTGTGGACAGTCCACCCGGGTCCCGGCCGACACCGCGAGTTCGACATAGGCGGTTCCCGGCAGCAGGGCCGTGTCCTCGACCGCATGATCGGCGAGCCAGGGATGGGAACGCAGGGACAGGGCCGCGGTGAGGACGAGCCCGCCGTCCTCGGGCAGGACGACGGCGGCGGTCAGCAGCGGGTGGTCGGCCGCGTCCAGACCGGCCATGGTGGTCGTGCGGTGGCCGCCGGCGTCGTCGAGCCAGTAACGCCGCCGCTGGAACGGATAGGTGGGCAGGTCGGGCAGCGGCACGCGGGCATCGGGCGGCGTGGCGCTCCACTCGACGGGAGCCCCGCGGACGTAGGCCTGGGCCAGCGCCGTCGTGACGGATCGGTGCTCGCCGCGGCCGGCCCGCAGCAACGCGGCGAACAGCCGCTCGTCGCGCTGCTCGTCGCCGACGCAGTCGGCGGCCATCGCCGACAGACCGCCCGGTCCGATCTCGAGGTAGGTGCGGACGCCGAGCGCCTCGAGCTGGCGCATCCCGGCCAGGAAGCGCACCGGCTGGCGGACATGGTCGACCCAGTACTGCGGCGAACGGACCCGCTCGTCGGCAAGCTCACCGGTCAGGTTCGACAGCAGGGGCAGCGACGGTGCGCGCAGCTCCAGCCCCTCGACGACGCGGCGGAACTCGTCGAGCATGCCGTCCATGTGATGCGAGTGGAAGGCATGGCTCACGCGCAGCTCCCGCACCCGGTGGCCGGCCTCGCGCCAGGTCCGCGCCAGCTCGGCCACCGCGGCCCGGTCCCCCGCCACCACCGTCGCGCGCGGCCCGTTCACCGCCGCGACCGTCACCCCGATCGGCTGACCGGCCCAGGACGCCCGCACCTCCTCCTCCGAGGCGGTGACGGCAAGCATGGCCCCACCCGCCGGCATCTCCTGCATCAACCGACCCCGCGCCGTCACGAGGACCGCGGCGGCGGCGAGATCCAGCACGCCGGCGGCATGGGCGGCCGCGAGTTCGCCCACCGAGTGACCGCCCACCACGTCGGGGCGCAGTCCACGCGAGCGCGCCAGTCGGAACAGCGCCACTTCCAGGGCGAACAGCGCCGGCTGGGCGAAGCGGGTCTGGTCGAGCAGTTCCGCCTGCGCGCTGCCCTGCACCGCGAACAGCACCTCGAGCAGCGGCTGAGGCAGATGCGGATCGAGCGCCTGGCACACCTCGTCGAGCGCCGCCCGGAACGTCGGGTCCGTTTGGTACAGCTCCCGACCCATCCCGACGCGCTGGCTTCCCTGCCCGGTGAACAGGAAGGCGGTCGGTGCGGTCGGCTGAACCACCCCGCGTGCCACCTGGGCCGGCAGCCCGTCCGGCGCGGAGCCGGCCAGCTTCGCCAGCCCCTCGACCAGCTCCGCCCGGTCGTCGGCGAGTACGACGGCGCGGTGCTCGAACACCACCCGGCCCCGGGTCAGGGCGAGCCCCACCTCCCCCAGGTCGACCTCGCCGTCGGTGGCCAGGTCGTACAGGCGGCGCGCGTACTCGCGCAGCGCCGGCTCGCTTCGCGCGGTGATCGGCCACACGAGGTGCGAGCGGTCGGGGACGTCGCCGGACGCCTCGGGTTGTGCCGGATCTTCCTCGGCGGCCGGAGCCGCCGGAGCCGGCTCGGGGAGGGCGCTGCCGTCCGGAGCCTCCTCGAGGATGAGGTGGGCGTTGGTGCCGCTGATCCCGAACGACGACACGGCGGCGCGGCGCGGACGCACGGCGCGCGGCCAGTCGACCGGCTCGGTCAGCAGCGACACGGCGCCCGACGCCCAGTCGACGTGTGGGGAGGGCTCGTCGACGTGCAGGGTCCGCGGAAGGTGGCCGTGCCGCAGGGCGGCCACCATCTTGATCACACCCGCGACGCCGGCCGCCGCCTGCGCGTGGCCGATGTTGGACTTCACCGATCCCAGCCACAGCGGCCGGCCGGCCGGGCGATCCCGGCCGTAGGTGGCCTGCAAGGCCTGTGCCTCGATGGGATCTCCCAGGGTGGTCCCGGTGCCGTGGGCCTCGACGGCGTCGACCTCGTCCGCGTTCAGGCCGGCGCTGGCGAGGGCCTGGCGGATCACCCGTTCCTGCGACGGGCCGTTGGGCGCGGTGAGGCCGTTGCTCGCCCCGTCGGCGTTGACCGCGCTGCCCCGCACCACGGCGAGCACCGGATGGCCGTGGCGCCGGGCGTCGGAGAGACGCTCGAGCAGGACCATGCCCGCGCCCTCCGACCAGGCGGCACCGTCCGCCGCGGCCCCGAACGACTTGCACCGGCCATCCGGCGCCAGTCCACGCTGGCGGCTGAACTCCACGAACACCGTCGGGGTCGCCATCACCGTGACCCCGCCCGCGAGCGCGAGGGTGCACTCGCCGCCGCGCAGCGCCTGCGCCGCGAGGTGCAGGGCGACCAGAGACGACGAACAGGCCGTGTCGACCGTCATCGCCGGGCCCTCCAGGCCCAGGGTGTAGGCGATGCGCCCGGACGCGACGCTCGTCGTGGACCCGGTCAGCAGATAGCCCTCCAGACCCGGCGGGGCCTGGCCCAGGCGGGAGGCGTAGTCGTCGTACATCACGCCGGTGAACACGCCCGTCCGGGTGCCGCGCAGGGCGGTGGCGCTGATCCCGGCCCGTTCGACCGCCTCCCACGCGGTCTCCAGCAGCAGGCGCTGTTGCGGGTCGGTCGCCAGCNCCTCCCGTGGCGAGATCCCGAAGAACTCCGGGTCGAAGTCGGCGGCGTCGTAGAGGAAGCCACCACGGCGGGTGTACGAGGTACCGACATGATCGGGATCCGGGTGGTAGAGGGTGTCCACGTCCCAGCCCCGGTCGGTGGGGAACTCGGCGATGACGTCCGCGCCCTCGGTGACCAGCCGCCACAGGTCCTCCGGGGTCCGGACGCCACCCGGATAGCGGCAGCCGATGCCCAGAATCGCGATCGGTTCGGCCGGGTCGCCGGCCCGCGGCTCGGCGCGCGCCACCGCCAGGCCGGTGCCAGGTCCGGTGGCGGTGGCCGTCCCGTCGCCGTCCGCACGCAGACGGGTGTCCAGATAGGCGGCCACGGCCTCGGGCGTGGGGTAGTCGAAGATCAGCGTCGCCGGCAGCCGCAGCCCGGTCACCGCGGCCAGGCGGTTGCGCAGATCGACCGCCGTCAGCGAGTCGAAACCGAGTTCCTTGAAGGCCCGGTCCGCCGGCAGCGTCACCGGGGTGGCATGGCCCAGCACGGTCGCGACCTGCGCGTTCACCAGGTGCGCCACCGCCTGCTCCCGCTCGGCGGCAGGCTTGTCACGCAGCTGGTCGGACCACGACCCGGCCTGGTCGGGCCGGGCACCCGTCGACGGGGACGACACCGGGGCGAGCTCCCGCAGCACGACGGGCACCATCCCGGCCGCGGCCTGGTTCCGCAGTGCCACCGTGTCCAGCCGGACCGGGACGACGACCGCACGCGTCGACTCCAGCGCCTCGTCGAACAGCGCAAGCCCCTGGCCGGGCTGGATCGGCGCCAGACCGGAACGGGACAGCCTAGCCAGGTCGGCGCCCGCCAGGGCCGCGGTCATGCCGCCGCCGGGTGCCCACAGCCCCCAGGCCAGCGAGGTGGCCGCCAGCCCTTCGGCGCGTCGGTGCTCGGCCAGCGCGTCCAGAAAGGTGTTCGCCGCCGCGTAGTTGCCCTGCCCGCCGTTACCGAGGATTCCGACGACCGAGGAGAACAGGACGAACGCGGTCAGATCGAGATCGCGGGTGAGGTCGTGCAGCACGAGCGCGGCCCGGGCCTTGGGGCGCCAGACCTGCTCCAGTCGTTCCCGGTCCAGGGCTTCGACGACTCCGTCGGCCAACGTTCCGGCGGTGTGGATCACCGCGGTGAGCGGGTGCCCCTGGGGAATCCCGGACAGCACGGCCGTCATGCTCTCGCGGTCGGCGGCATCGGCCGCTACGACGGTGACCTCGGCGCCGATGGCGGTGAGCTCCTCCACCGTCGCGGCCGCGCCGTCGGCGTCGGGTCCGCGGCGGCTGACGAGCAGCAGGTGCCGTACGCCGTGCGCCTCAACCAGATGCCGGGCGACGAGCGTGCCGAGCAACCCCGTGCCCCCGGTGACGAGGACCGTGCCGCCGGGGCGGAAGACCGCCGGTCGGTCGGGGGCGTCGGGGGCGTCGGGAGCGTCGGGGCCGCGGCGGTCGGGGACGGGCGCGATCCGGGCCAGCCGCGGTGTGTACCCGCGCCCGTCGCGGACCGCCAGCTGCGGCTCCCGCGTCGCCAGCGCGACGGGGAGCAGCTCGTACGAGGCCGGGTCGTCGGTCACGTCGACCAGGACGAACCGATCCGGATGCTCGGACTGCGCGGTCCGGATTAGGCCCCACACCGGTGCCTGGGCCAGGTCCGGCGCGGGGTCGTCGGCCTTCGTGACGACGGCGTTGCGGGTCACGAACACCAGCTGCGAGCGCGCCAGCCGCTCGTCCGCGAGCGCACCCTGGATGTCCGCCAGCACGCGGGTGGTCACATCCAGCGACGCGCCGTCGAGCCCGTGGCCGCCCAGGCCGGGCCCGCCGGCGCTCGTGCCGCCAGGCCCGGCGGGATCACTGCCGGCGGCACCGGTCACGGTGGCCGGCAGCACGATCACGTCGGGAACCGGTGTTCCCGCTTCGAGGGCACCCAGAAGCGCCTCGAGGTCCGTCCAGCGTTGGGCGTCGGTACCCGGCAGGTCGCCGAGGCCGTCCCCCACGAGTGCCCACCGTTCCCCGAGGGCGGCGGGAGCGGCGACGTCCCAGGCGGGCTTCCAGCCGATCTCGAACAGCGGGTCGCGCCGCGTCGTGGCGGCGGCCAGCTGCTGGGGCAGGATGGACCGTAGAGTCAGCGCCTCGGNCTGCGCCACCACGGCCCCGCTGTCGTCGGCCACGGTGAGGGTGACGGCGTCTGCCCCGTCATCGCCGGCGGGTCGCACCAGCACCCGCAACGAGGTCGCGCCCGTCCGCTCCAGCCGCACGCCGCGCCAGACGAACGGCAGCCGAATCCCGGCCACCTGGTCGTCGGCCGCGTCCCCGTCGACCGAGCCGCCCCTGGACGCGAACCCGACGACCGGGTGCAGAGCGGCGTCGAGCAGTGCCGGGTGGATACCGAAGGCACCGGCCTCGGCGTGCAGGCCGTCCGGCAGGCGCACCTCGGCGAGAAGCTGCTCGCCGAGGCGCCACGCGGCCCGCAGCCCCCGGAAGGCCGGACCGTAGCCGTACCCGCGCCCGGCCAGGTTCTCGTAGACGTCGGTGAGATCGACCGGGACCGCGCCCGACGGCGGCCAGGCACCCCCCAGATCCATGACCGCGTCCGCGGCGGCGGCCGGCGTCGGGCGCGGCGGGGACACCGTCCCGGAGGCGTGCCGCACCCAGGCCGCGTCGGGTGTGTTCTCGTCCGGGCGGGAGTGCACCGCCACGGGCCGGCGCCCGGACTCGTCCGCCGCACCCACCGTCACCTGCACGATGACCGCGTCCTCCGCGCGCAGGACGAGCGGCGCCGCGAGGACGAGTTCGTCGAGCCGGCTCTCGGCGACCCGCCGGGCCGCGTGCAGCGCCAGCTCGACGAAGGCGGTCCCGGGCAGCACGACCGTGCCGAGCACCGCATGGTCGACGAGCCAGGGTTGAGCCCCGGCGGTCAGTCGCCCGACGAACACCACGCCATCCCCGTCGGCGAGCGTCACCGCGGCGCCCAGCAGCGGATGCCCGGAACGCTCCATGCCCGCCGCGGTCGGGTCGCCCGACGAGGCCGGAACGTCGAGCCAGCATCGTTGACGCTGGAAGGGGTAGGTCGGTACGGCGACTGCGGGCCGGGACGGGCCGGCCAGGGCCGGGCGCCAGTCCACCGGCGTGCCCCCGACGTGAGCCTCGGCCACGGAGGTCAGAAACCGCTCCCAGCCCTCGTCGCGACGTAGGGATCCGACGACGGTCGCGGCCGGGAGACCCTCGGCCGCGATGGTCTCGGCCACGCCGGTGGTGAGGACCGGATGCGGGCTGACCTCGACGAACGTGCGATGCCCGGCCCCGTGCAACGCGGTGACGGCCGCGTCGAACCGGACCACGCCACGCAGGTTGCGATACCAGTAGTCGGCGTCGAGCGCGGTGGTGTCCAGCCGCTGACCGGTCACGGTCGAGTAGAACGGCACGTCCGAGGCTCGCGGCCGGAGGTCAGCCAGGATGTCGAGCAGCTCCTCCCGGATGGACTCCACCTGGGGGGAGTGGGAGGCGTAGTCGACGGCGATCCGCCGGGTCCGGATCTCCTGCTCCGCGCACAGGGCCGCCAAACCGTCCAGAGCGTCCGGGTCCCCGGACACGACGGTGGCTGCGGGGCCGTTGACGGTGGCCACGGCGAGCCGGTCCGCCCAGCGGGCGAGCAGCCGCGTCACGCGCTCGGCCGGCAGCGCGACCGAGAGCATGCCACCCCGCCCGACCAGCGCCCTGCCGATGAGCTGGCTGCGCAGCGTCACGATGCGCGCGGCCTCGTCCAGGCTGAGCGCGCCAGCCACGTGCGCGGCCGCGATCTCTCCCTGGGAGTGGCCGACCACCGCTTCGGGATGCACCCCGAAGGAACGCCACGCTTCGGCCAGCGACACCAGCATCGCGAACAGCACCGGCTGGACGACGTCGACTCGGTCGAGCCCGGCGCCGTCCACCGAACCCCGCACCACCTCGGGCAACGACCAGTCGACGTAGCGGTCGATGGCCGCGCCGCACCGTTCGAAACTCGCGCGGAACGCCGCGGAGCGCGCCGCCATGTCGGTGGCCATGCCGACCCACTGCGAGCCCTGGCCGGGAAAGACGAAGGTGGTCAGGCCCGGGTTACCGGCGGTGCCCCGCACCAGACCCGGCATCGGCTCGCCCGCGCCCAGCGCGGCGAGCCGGGCCGCGAGGTCATCGCGCCGGGCGCCGAGGACGACCGCGCGATGCTCGAACCTCGCGCGGCCGGTGGCGAGGACGAGGCCGACACTGGTCGGCTCCGCCGCCGGATCGGCCGCCACCGCACCGAGCCGCCCGGCCTGGTCACGCAGCGCCGACTCGGTCCGCGCCGAGAGCACCCACGGCACCGTCACCGGTTCCTCGGTCTGCGGGGCCTGCCTCGCGGGTTCGTCCCGGCGCCGATCCTCATCCGACCCGGCCGCCGTCACGGAGTGAGTCGCGGTGTCCGGTGCCTGTTCGACGATGACGTGGGCGTTCGTCCCGCTGATCCCGAACGAGGAGACGCCCGCCCGCAACGGCTGCTCCCCGCGGACCCAGGGACGGCGACGGGTCAGCAGCGACACCGCGCCCGCCGACCAGTCCACCCGCGGGGAGGGCTGATCCACGTGCAACGTCGCTGGGAGGGTCCCGGCGCGCATCGCCATGACCATCTTGATGACGCCGCCGACACCCGCCGCCGCCTGGGTGTGGCCGATGTTCGATTTCAGCGATCCCAGCCACAGGGGCCGCTGCGGCGGCCGCGACCGGCCGTAGGTCGCCAGCAGCGCCTCCGCCTCGATGGGGTCGCCGAGGGTGGTGCCGGTGCCGTGGGCCTCCACCGCGTCGACCTGGTCGGGGCTCAGGTCGGCGTGCGCGAGCGCCTGGCGGATGACCCGCTCCTGCGAGCGGCCGTTCGGCGCGGTCAGGCCGTTGCTGGCGCCGTCGGAGTTGATGGCCGAACCCCGCAGCAGGGCCAGCACCTGGTGGCCGTGCCGCTCGGCGTCGGAGAGTCGTTCGAGCACGACCATCCCCACGCCCTCGGCCCAACCGGTGCCGTCGGCGGACGCGGCGAACGCCTTGCAACGGCCGTCGGCGGCGAGCCCGCGCTGGCGGCTGAACTCGACGAACATGCCGGGAGAGGACATCACCGTGGCGCCCCCGCAGACCGCGAGCGAGCACTCGCCCAGGCGCAGGGCCTGGCCGGCGAGGTGCATCGCGACCAGCGACGACGAGCAGGCGGTGTCGATCGTGACCGCCGGTCCCTCCAGGCCCAGGGTGTAGGCGATCCGTCCGGAGGCGACGCTGGTGGTGCCACCGGTCAGCAGGTACCCGTCGGCGCCCGCGGCGGACTCGTGCAGCCGCGGGCCGTACTCCTGCGCGGTGACGCCGACGAACACCCCGGTCCGGCTGCCGCGCAGCGAGGTGGGGTCGATGCCGGCCCGCTCCAGCGACTCCCACCCGGTCTCCAGCAGCAGGCGCTGCTGCGGATCCATCGCGGCGGCCTCCCGCGGGCTGATGCCGAAGAAGGCGGCGTCGAACAGGTCCGCATCGTGCAGAAATCCGCCGGACCGGGTGTACGAGGTACCGGACTGATCCGGATCGGGGTCGTAGAGCGCGGCGAGGTCCCAGCCGCGGTTGACGGGAAAACCGGAGGTGGCGTCGATGCCGTCCGCGACGAGCTGCCACAGCTGTTCCGGGGAGGTCACCCCGCCGGGGTAGCGACAGGCCATGCCCACGATCGCGATCGGCTCGTCACCGACCGACCCACCGCCTGCCACCGTCGCCCGGACGGGGTCGGCCGGGTCGGCCGTCGTGCCGAGCAGTTCGGCCGTGAGGTGGCGGACCAGCTCGGCCGGGGTCGGATGGTTGTAGATCAGCGAATCGGACAGCCGCAGGCCGGTCGCCGCGCCGAGAGCCTCCCGCAGCTCCACGGCCGACAACGAGTCGAACCCGAGATCCCTGAACGGCAGGTCGGTGTCGATGGTCCCGGTGGTGACGTGCCCCAGCACGACGGCCGTGTTCGTGCGCACGATCTCCAGCAGTTCGGCCGCCAGCTCGGCCTTCGACAACGAGCTCAGATCCCGTCCGGCCGGCGTCCGAGGCCCTGCCGGCTCCGGCCCTGCCGGCTCCGGCACCGCCAGCTCCGGCACCGCCGGCCCGGAGACCGCCGGCTCCGGAAGTGCCGGTTGCGGGGCGGAGGGCGCCGCAACCGCGAGGGGCGCGGGCGACGTGGCTGGCGGTACCGCCGCGGGCGCCTGCGGGCCTGTGGCGTCCAGCCAGTAGTGCTGACGTTGGAAGGCGTAGGTCGGCAGGCTCGTCCGACGGCCTCGGGGAAACGTCACGCCCCATTCGAGGCCGGCCCCTCGCACGTGGACGCGGGCGAGACCGGTGAGCAGACTCAGATCCTCCGGACGGCCCCGGCGCAGCAGCGCGACCGTCGCCGTCGGACCGGAGTCGTCGGCCAGGCACTCCCGCACCATCCCGGTGAGCACGGCGTCCGGCCCCAGCTCGACGAACGTGGTGGCGCCCTGGTCGCGCAGGGCGCGCACGCCGTCCAGGAAACGAACCGGCTGCCGGACATGGTCCACCCAGTACCCGGGCGACGTGAGCTGCGCCGTCGTGGCCATCCGACCGGTCAGGTTCGACACGACGGGAACGGCGGGAGCGGCGTAGGTGAGCTCCTCGGCGACCTGCCGGAACTCGGTCAGCACCGTGTCCATGTGCGGCGAGTGGAAGGCGTGGCTCACCCGGAGCCGCTGCGCCTTGTGCCCACGCTCGCGCCAGGTCGCCACGAGGTCGAGCACGGCCTCGCGATCACCGGAGATCACCACCGCGGTCGGGCCGTTGACCGCGGCGATCCCGACCTGGTGCTCGCGACCGGAGAGCAGCGCCCGGATCTGCTCCTCCGTTCCCCGCAGTGCCGCCATGGCACCCGTCGCCGCCACGGACTGCATGAGCCGGCCGCGGACGGCCACCAGGCGGGCCGCGTCGGTCAGTGAGAGCACCCCGGCGATGTGGGCGGCGGTCAGCTCTCCGATCGAGTGCCCGATGAGCGACGCCGGCTGCAGCCCCCAGGACTCCACCAGCCGGTGCAGGGCGACTCCCAGCGCGAACAGTGCCGGCTGGGTGTACGAGGTCTGGTCGAGCAGGGCCGCGGCATCGGAGTCGACGGCGGCGAACAGCACGTCCCGCAACGGGCGGTCGAGATGCGGGTCGAGGTGCGCGCAGGCCTCGTCGAGCGCGGCCGCGAACACCGGATATCCCCGGTAGAGGACCTGTCCCGCTCCCGCCCGCTGGCTGCCCTGCCCCGGGAGGAGGAACACCGGCACATCGGTGCCCGCCCGCCCCTCGGTCACCTGCGGCGTGGCCCTGCCATCGGCCAGTGCCTCGAGCCCGGCCCGCAGCTCGTCGTGGTCGCGCGCGACCACGACGGCCCGGTGTTCGAAGGTCGTCCGGGTGGTGGCCAGCGAGTAGCCGACGTCCGTCAGCGACGGGCCGGTCCCGGCGGCGAGCCGCGTGCTCAGCCGCGCGGCCTGCGCCCGCAGCGCCCCCGCGGTCCGCGCGGAGACGGGGAACGGCAGCGCCGGCTGGTCGATCCCGGCGGCGTCCGCGTCGGGCGTCCGCGCCAGGCGGCCGGCGGGGCCGGTCGACGCCTCGGTGAGAACCACGTGGCAGTTCGTTCCGCCCATCCCGAACGAGCTCACCCCGGCGATCAGCGGCAGCTCGGCCCGCGGCCACGGGCCGAGCTGCCGGGCCACCCGCAGTCCCAGCTCGGCGAGGGGGATCCGAGGGTTGGGTGTCTCGAAGTTGAGGCTCGCCGGGATCTCCCGGTGCCGGATGCTCAGGATGGCCTTGAGCAGGCCGGTGATGCCGGCGGCTCCTTCCAGGTGTCCGACGTTCGTCTTGACCGACCCGACCAGCAGGGCGTCATCGTCGTCCCGGTCGGCGCCGAGGGCCGCGCCCAGGGCGGCGGCCTCGATCGGGTCGCCCACCGGGGTCCCGGTGCCGTGCAGCTCGACGTACTGGACCTCGGTCGGGTCGACTCCGGCCCGGGCGCAGGCCAGGCGGATCACCGACTCCTGGGCCCGCGCGTCGGGAACGGTCAGCCCGGCGGTGGAACCGTCGTTGTTGACCGCGCTGCCGCGCACGACGCAGTAGATCCGGTCGCCGTCGGCCTGGGCGGCGGCCAGCGGCTTGAGCACCACCACGGCGGCGCCCTCACCCCGGACGTAGCCGTTCGCGCGCGCGTCGAAGGTGAAGCACCGGCCGTCCGGCGACAGCGCGCCGAACCGCATCGCGGCGATGCTGCTCTCCGGGACGAGGTTGAGGTTCACCCCCCCGGCCAGCGCGAGTCCCGACTCGCCCGCCCGAAGGCTCTCGCAGGCCAGGTGCACGGCGACCAGGGACGACGACTGGGCCGCGTCCACCGTGAGACTCGGGCCGCGAAGGTTCAGGTTGAACGAGACCCGGTTGGCGATGACGGCCCGCTGCGTGCCCACCAGCGAGTGCCGGTCGATCGCGCGCGCACCCGAGCGGGCCAGCAGCGTGGCGTAGTCGGCCGCCATGGCGCCGACGAACACTCCCACCCGGCTGCCCACCAGGGTCCTCGGCACCAGGCCGGCGTCCTCCAGCGCCTCCCAGCTCAGCTCGAGCATCAGACGCTGCTGGGGGTCCATGGCCGCAGCCTCCCGGGGGGAGATCCCGAAGAAGGCGGCGTCGAAGCCGGCGACCTGGTCGAGATAGCCGCCGCGGCCGATGCGGTCCGGCGTCTCCGCCGCCACGCCCGTCTCCGCCGCCACGCTCCCGGCGATCCGACGGTCGGACGGAGTCGTGGTGATCACGTCGCGGCCGGCGCGCAGGAGTTCCCAGAACTCGGCCGGCCCGGGCGCGCCGGGCAGCCGGCAGGCCACACCGACGATCGCGATGGCGTCCTCGCCGGCCGCCGTCTCCTGCCGTGGTCCGTCTTGACCCACCCCGGTCACTGATGCCTCCCGTTCCGGGCCGCGGACAGTCGGGTGCCGGCCCGTAGCGGAATCAGGGCGGCGCGCAGCGCCGCGCGCTGCCGGCGGGGTGCGCCGTGCATGCGCAGAAGTTCGAGAGTCAGCCACGGCCCGGTGACACCGACGTGGCGTGGCGAGGCGTGCACGTCGTCGAACTCGAGCAGGTCGAGCCGACGCACGTGCCGCCGCAGCAGGGCGATGTCCTGCGGCGGGATGATCTCGTCACGCCGGCTGGCGATGTAGGCGACGGGGATGTCCAATGCCCCCAGCTGTTCCGGCGTCAGGGCCCAGCTCCGGATGTGCCCGCCCACCTCGGTGTTCCGGCTGCCGGTCAGATGGGCGAGGGTGTCCACCGTCACCCGCGGCAGCGCGCCCTGCCACCGTTCGTCGGTGAACAGGTACCGCAGTGGCGCTCCCACGGTGAGGACGCTCGCGATCCTCGGGTCGTCGAGCGCGCAGCGCAGCGCCAGGTGGCCGCTGAAACTCATCGCCATCGCGTGGACCCGCGGAGTCGTGGCCTGGTCGGTGACGGCGTCGAGCAGCGCGGGCACCATCCGCCAGCTCGTGGCGTCGTACGGGAGCGTGTTGTCGCCCACTCCGGGCATCTCGGTGACGACGCCGGCGACCCCCAACCGGTTCAGCCGCACCAGCGTGGGGGCCCACTGCTCCTTCGTGCTCACGANCCCCCCCATGAGGATCACGAACGGCTGTCCGGCCCTCGGCGCGGGCCCGGTCGCCCAGCAGCGGAACTCCCCCGCCGACAGCTTCACCTCGACCGGGCGCAGATCCACCCCCTGTGCCGAGCGCCAGGCATCGAACGCCGCCACGGCCCGTTCCCAGGCGACCTGCCTGGCCGGGTCGCCGGGGTAGGGGAATCTCGCCATGGTGTACAGCCGGCTCGCCGCGAGAAGATCGCCCTGACGTTGCCGGGACTGCGCGACCCGGCTCCATTCCCCGACCCAGGAGCCGGAACCGCTGTCGTCGTGAACGATGCGCCCCAGCACGTCGGCCACGACGGCGCGCGGAATCTGCTGGGCGCGCGCGTGCACGGTCGCGAACTCCTTGAGCTCGCCGACGTCGTTCATCGTCCGTCCTCCTCGCTGGATCTGCGGGCGACCGTCAACGGGCGCGGACCCCGGCCGGCGACCGGGCCGGGGACGCCGCGTGCCGGCGTCATGGCGAACCCACCTCCAGTGGCTCGCCCAGCTCGGCTGCGCCGGTCTCGACGGACGCCGGACGTGCGGCGACACCGGCAGCGCCGGAGCCGGCCTCGAACCCGGCCAGGGCGTGCCGCACCTCGGCGAGGATGTCCGCCGCCTCCGCCCCGTCGATCACGCGGTGGTCGAAGGCCATGCTCAGGCGCAGCACCGGGGCGATGCGCACCTGCCCGTCGCGCGCCACCGGCCGGTCCTGGACCCGCCCGACTCCGAAGGTGACAGTCGTGCCGCCGACGGAGTGGAAGGAATCGATCGGGCGGTGTCCCAGCGAGGTCACGGCGACCGTACCCATGACCGCGGCTCGGCCCGCCAGCGGCCGGACCCGGGCCCGAAACGCCTGGCGGCCCAGCGCCATCGGCAGTCGGTGCAGGGCGCGGGCCCCCGCGAACTCCGGCGCCGTGGTCGGGTCCACCGCACGAAAGCGGTCCAGCCAGCCCTGGATCTCCTCGAGGCTCGCGCCGCCGGCCCCCGTCAGCACCGCGGACAGGACGACCCGCTGCCCGTTCAACGTCCGATCAAAAGTGATCTTCGTGTTGACGTCCGGATAGCTGGTGACCCGGGGAAGGAACCGGCCTCTGATCGCCGCGTTCGCCGCGGGATGGTCCGCCAGGACGGCGGCCGAGGCGAGTACGAGATAGGCAAGGGGCGAGTACCGCCGCCCGGCCTCCCGTTCCCTCGCCCGGTGTTCGTTCACCCGCGTCATGTCGACCTCGGTGTCCAGGAAGACCGGCGAGAACCGACGGATCTCCTCGAGGAAGTACAGGGTGTGACGGCGTTCCCGAGCAAGTCTCATCACGCCACCGTCAGGGCGTAGATGCCGCGCAGACTGGACGCCTCCAGAACGTCCGGAAGGGAGACCGAACGGCCGGTCCGCTGCTCCAGGATCGAGAGGAGCCACAGCAGGTGCACCGAATCCCAGCCCGGGATCTCGTCGAAGCTGGATTCGATGTCGTCGGCCGAGATCGGCAGGCCGAGCTCGTCTCGGACCAGGGCGACGAATTCCTCCACTGTGGTCACGGTGCTTCCTTTCCAAACTCTTCGTGCAGGGTAAGATGTTCGGGTCGGTCCAGCGGCCGGAGCAGATCGTTGCGAAATATCACGACCNGGCCTTCCTCGCCGACTCGGACGAATCCGTTGCGGGTGTAGAAGTCCTCGACCAGGCCGTTTCGTGCACTCGGCCGGTAAAATCCGTGGACCGCCTCCATCGTCGCCTCACGAGCATGGTCGAGAATTGCCGCGAGACAGCCCTGCTCGATTCCTCGGGAGAATACCCGGCAACTCAGCAGGAAGTTGTCGATGTAGAGATCCCGGTCGGTCCGGCGCAGAAACACAGCGCCGACCAGACCATGGTCGCCGAAGCGATCGGCCGCATGGATCGCGAGCACATCGGTGCCCGGCTCGGAAAGCAGTGAGCGGACATCGGAGCGCTGGAGTCGACGGGTGGTCATGTTGAACTGGTTCGTCCGCAGCGTCAGCTGCGACACCCGGGAGATCTCCGGTTCACCGACACCCGCCAGCCGTACGGTGACCTTCAGTTCGCGCAGATAGTCCCCGAGCGAGTCGAAATTGTCCAGAAAGTTCTTGCGCTCGATCTCCTGACGATACTTCTCGCCCCGGGTCCGATCCTCCGCGGTCAGTTCCCGCAGACCGAACCACCCGTCCCGCAACACCGCCTCGGTATGACCCGCGGGATCCTCGCCCACCTGGATGGTCGTCACCATGGGAAGTTCTCGCCGGACCAGCCCGCACTCGTACGCGCTGTCGTCGACGAAGACGAAGCTGTCCAGGCCCAGGTTCAGGGTGGCCGCCAACTCGGCGAGCATCTCGTGCTTGGGGCTCCAGCTCGCGACGATGCGGGCGAGGTCCTCGTCACGCAGGACCATCTCCGCGCGTTCCTGAAAGGCTCGATGCACGAGATCGCGCTCGTTCTTGCTCACCGCGGCCACCAGCACGCCCTGCGATCCGAGCTGTTTCACCACGCCCTGGAACACCTGGAACGCCTCACCGCGGTAGCTGCCGCCCACGTCGATGCCCTCGACCCCGTCGTCACCGAGCACCCCACCCCACAGCGTCCCGTCGAGGTCGACGACGAGGCACTTCTTGCTCCGCCCCGCCGCGGCGCGCGCCAGGTGCCCGATCTCGCGGGCGTATCGAGCGAGCAGCAGCGGGGAGAGATGGGCCTTCGCGTAGGTGCTCAGCCGGGCGTCGGTCACCGGCACGCCGTCCGCCACCACCGGATCGAGATCGACGACCACCACCTGGGGGTGGTCCGTCATCAGCTGCAGCAGACGGGTGTTCGCCCGCCGCCAGCCGATTCCGAGATCAGCCTTGGATCGATAGTCGACGAGCTGCGCCGAGAAGCGCCACGGCAGGGGCAGGGTGTTGAGGACCAACGTGCCAGCGCTGGTTGCCTCGAACACCTCCACCAGCCGCTCGATCACCCCGATCCTCGCCGTGAGGGCCTGGTCCACGTCGGCCGGAGTCCAGGGGACCGGTAGGTCGTCGAGGACCAGCATCGGATCGAGCAGACACAGGGTGAGGTCGGCACCCGTGCGATACAGCGGGCTGCCCGGATCGGACAGTTCGAAGACGTAGCTGTCGTAGTTCGAGAAGAACGGCCGCAGCAGCACGCCATGCCGCGCGATCTCGGCGGTGAGGTGCGGGAGCAGCGACGAGAAGGTCCCGTGGCCGGTCACGGCGACGGACACCGTCGGGATGGCGGGGTGGTGCCGCAGGACCTCGGCCGGATCGACCCGGCTCAGCAGGTGGCCGGCCCGGACCAGCTCGGACTCGGCCAGCGAGGCGAGATGATCCTTGACCAGTGGGTACCGAGCGGCCAACCGACCCGACTGGAACGGGGAGAGCAGATCGTTCTCGGCCGTCGACACGGAGCGCTCAGGAGATTTCATCAGCACGTCCTTGTCAAAGTCGCACGGCCGACGCGACGCTTTCGGCGCCACGAGGACCGACTTTCCGGTGAACTCCCTACCGACACAGGACCGCGCCCATCGGATGCCCGGCGGGCTGGCGGCCCCAGAAAGATGCTCGGCGGCGGTCCTAAAGTGCGGCTATATCGGCTCTAGACCGAATGCCGGGTTCTTGCGGCTGATCACGCACTCCGAGGTGGGAATTCCAGAACCGCCGCCGGTGTCGCGATCGACATCGACACCACGCCTGGGCCGCCGTCCGCCGATGTGACGGATCCGTCAGGTGGCCTGGACATGGTCCGCGGCGCGTCGTGGACGGGACTCCCGAACCGAACACGAGGATGCCGACAGGTCGGCAGTCGGACTCGCGCTCTGGTTCTCCTCGACTGTTCAGCCAGGTAGCAGGCCGACCGGTATTGGCTCGACCGCCGACGCCTACCCATGACGGGGTTACTCAACATAGCCCCGAAAATCACATTTGCGTTTGGGAAAAATACGGTATGTCAAAGAAAGGGGAACGAGTGTGACGACAGACCTGGAACACGACCTCGGCCACGTCGGCCTCTGGACGTTCGACTTCGATGGCCAGCCCGCCACCCGGGTGCGGGAAGCCGCCGCGGAGATCGAGGAACTGGGCTACGGCGCCATCTGGTATGGAGAGGCGTTCGGCCGCGACACGGTGGGCCAGGCGTGGCTGCTGCTGTCGGCCACCCGGCGCATCGCCGTCGCCTCCGGCGTCGCGAACATCGCGTTTCGCGACCCGGTTGCCATGGCGACCGCGGCCCGCGCGCTGGGCGAGGCGTTTCCGGGGCGCTATCTTCTCGGCCTTGGCGGACACCGCGTGGACGACACCATCCACAAGCTGGACGGCTATCCGATGCCGGCGCTGGGCCGGGCAGTGTCGACCATGGACGCCTATCTGGCCGCCATGGACGCCGTCCCCGCCCACAGCCCGTCGCCGCCGGGGGCGCCCCGGGTGCTGGCCGCGCTCGGGCCCAAGATGCTCTCGTTGGCGGCACTGCGGACGTCGGGGGCGCACTCCTACCTCGTACCCGTGGAACACACCCGCCAGGCCCGCGAGATCCTCGGTCCTGCGCCGTTCCTCGCGGTCGAGCAGGCCGTCGTCCTGGACTCCGATGTCGATCGGGCTCGCCAGATCGCCACTGCGCACGTCGGCGGCTATGTCGCCGCGGCGCCCCACCATGAGGCGAACCTTCGGCGGCTGGGCTTCGGCAGCGATGACCTCATCGGTGGCCCGAGCCGTCGGCTGGTCGACGCGATCGTCGCCTATCCGGATGCCACCACGATCCAGGACCGCGTACGCCAGCACCTCGACGCGGGGGCGAACCACGTCTGCATCCAGGTCCTCACCGCCAGTCCCGCCACGCTGCCGGACCTCGTATGGCGTGAGCTCGCGCCGGCCCTGCAGAGCGTCGCGCCCCTGTCGTAACCGGCTCCTCGACGGCTCGCGCCGGCGCCGGCGGTGGGCTGCTGTCGGGGAAGGCGGACAACGAGCCCGACGCGCCGGCCGAAACGCCGGCCTTCGGGGTCGGGGAAGCCGTCCGGGCTGGTCTCCTCCGCCAGGGGATCGTCAACGCGTGGGACCGACCCGACCGAAAGCCTCCTCTGCCTGACCCACGCGGCCGGTCGCCGGCCAGAGTATGCCATCCCCTGAAAGGATCTGGTCGAAGTAATACCTGCGGCTCTTGTACCAGCGGCGCTCCCGCACCGGCAGACACTCCGCCAGATCCTCCACGGCGACCTTGTTCAGCGGTGAGCCCTCGTCGGCGAAGCTGGCCACGACCGCGAGGTACAGGATCTCGGCCGGCTCCGGCTCGCCCCAGCGCACGACCGCCGCCCCGACCGCCTGCTCGTCGACGAGCGCCGCGTAGGTCTCGCAGGCGGGATCACGCATCGCGGTCCGGATGCGTTCGTCGTCCTCCTCGGCGTCGTGCAGGATCGGCACCAGTTTCGCCGCCTCGGCCCCCGACACCGGGACACAGCGCACTGACATGATCAGGACTCCTTCTCGTGATGTGCACACCCACCGGCGTGGACCTCGGCCATGGCCGGGGGTTCGCCGGTGGTGCGACCCGTCAGGTCGTCGAGCGGATGTTGCTGGGCGTGAGCCGAGCCCCTGTGCAGGAGCAGTGCCAGACCGACGAGAATGGCTGCGCTGCCTGCGGACTGCAGCGCCGTCGGGCGCTCCCCGAGGAAGGCGACGGACGTGACCGTGCCGACCACCGGTGCCAGATTGAGTAGCTGACCGGCACGCGCGGCGGGCACCCGGCCGATGCCTTGGTTGAACGCGACGCCGGCCACGACGCCGCAGAGCGCGACGGCGGCGCACGCGGCCCAGGCCGTGACACCGGCCGTGCCGAGCCGGCTGCCTCCCTCGATCCAGGCGACGGCGGCGAACGGTGCCGTGCTCAACGCGCCGCCGGTCGTCTGCCAGGCGCTGGCGTTGACGCCGTCATCGACGTCGCTGTAGCGGCGGGTGGCGACCAGGAACACCGCAGCCGCGACGACCGCGCCGAGGACGAGAAGATTGCCAGCCATCACGCCCCCGCCCGGCCGGTCGACGCCAGGCTCCAACGCCACGAGCGCGCCGCCCGCGAGGCCGACGGCGAGCGCGACCACCCCCCGGCCGGGCAGCCGTTCACGCAGGACGACGACAGCCAGCAGCACGGACAGCAGGGGTTCGGCCGCCAGCAGCAGGCTGCCGTTCGAGGCGCTGGTACGGGCCAACCCCAGGTCGCCCAGCAGGAACGCCAGGCCGGGCACCAGCGCACCGAGCAGTAGCTGCCGCCCCGCCCCGCGCCGATGCAGCCGCCCCGTCGACGCCGCCGCGCCGAGCAGCACCACCGCGGCGCCGCCGAGTTCAACCGCCAGCAGGTCGGCCGGGCGCACGGCCTGCAAGGCGGCCACCGAGACGGTGGTGCCCACCCCGTCGACGGCGGCGGAGATGAGGATCGACAACTCGCCGACTCGGGCCCGGATACCGGTCGTGGTGCCGTTGTGCGTTGCCACCGAAGCCTCCCGTCCTGACACCACCCCGTCGGCGGAGTAACCGCTGTAACGGTTACACCGGTTATCCGGGCCGTCAACTGGTTAATCTCGTACGGTGGTTAGGTGACGCAGGAGCCGGGTTGGCCAGGCCTCTCAGACGAAGAACTCCTCGTTGCGGTGGCGAACACCGGGCACGGCGAGCACGACGAACTCGCCGATCCGCCCGCGATGCGGGCCTGGTGGGCAGGCCTACATGCGCCGACCGACCTGGAAGCCGTGCGGCCCCATGCCACTGAGGACCTGGCGACGCTTCGCGCGCTGCGGGCCGTGGTCCGCGGCCTCGCACTGCGTAACAACGGCATCGACGTCCGGGTCGACGCGGCTGGACTCGACCGTCTCACCCTGCGCCCGGATCTGCGAGGTAGCCCGTCGCTGCTCGCCGACGGCCCCGACGGCCTCGTGCGCGATGTCTGTGCCGCCACCGTCACGGCGCTTCTGCGTGCTACGGCGCGACCCGGCTGGCCCCGGCTCAAGGCGTGCCGGGGCACGGACTGCCGATGGGTCTTCATCGACAGTTCCCGCAACACCTCGCGGCGCTGGTGCGACATGGCCGTGTGCGGGAACCGCGCCAAAAGCGCGTCCTTCCGCACCCGCCGCAGCGCCTCCGAGCCAGTTGCCTGACAGCGCACGGCCACCTCGGGCCGCCGATTCCCAGCGCATTTCGGCGCTCCCTGGCGGCGTCCAGGTCACCCAGCCCGCATCCGTTCCAGTCCGACCGGGTCGGACAAGCCAAAGCCCGGCACGCCGGCGTCTTCTTACCCGACCCGGGCTGGCGGTGCGCTGCTACGAACCGCTCGCGGCAGCGGCGGCTCGTGCGCAGATCCGGTAGCGCCGTGGTGGCTCCCCCCTTGCGCGGCTGAACGCGCGGGAGAAGGCGTGCTCGCTGGCATAGCCGACCGCGGCCCCGATGGCGGCGACGGGATCGTCGGTCTCGCGTAGCCGCTGCGCGGCGATGTCCATCCGCCACCGGGTCAGATAGGTCAGCGGCGGCTCGCCGACGAGTTCGGTGAAACGGCGGGTCAGCGTGGCCCGGGACACATGCACCTCGGCCGCCAGGTCCTTGACGGTCCAGGCTCGCTGCGGCACCTCATGGAGCAGGGAGAGTGCCCGCGCGGTGACGGGGTCATGCAGTGCACGCAGCCACGAGCCCTCACCCGCCGGCCGGGCGCGCAGCCAGGCCCGGACGACGTGGACGAGCAGCACGTCGACCAGCCGGGCCACGACCGCACGCGAGCCGGGAGGCACACCGTTGAGCTCGTAGCGCAGCAACGCCAGGGCGGTGGCCACCGCGCCGTCGTCGCCCGGGTCACCGGCGGCGAGGTGCAGCACGCGCNGCAGCAGCGACATCAGTGGCTGGGCGACCTCGTGGTCGTAGTCGTACGACGCGCACAGGACTCGGGTGACCGCGCCGTCGCCAGGCAGCTCGACCACCCCCTCGTCGGCGCGCAGACCGATCTTCGCCGCCTGGGTCAGCGGCATCGCCGCGGTCGTCGGGTCACTGGACAGGACATGGCTGAGGTTGGTCGGCAGCAGGACGACGTCACCCGGCATGAGTCTGCGCGGGGTGGCACCCACCGTGCGCAGCCAGCACGATCCGGCCAGCACCGCATGGAAGGTCGCGCCCGGCTGCGGGTCGACCTCGACGCCCCACGGCTCGTGCGCGACGAGCTGGGCGAGCACGGCACCGGAGACACGGGCGAGCTGCAGCACGTCGGCGAGCGGGTCGGCCGGGGTATCCACTGTCCGATACTATCGGGTTCGCCTTCCGGATGAGCCGATCGGCTAAGTAATTGAGCTTTTCTCGTATGGATAAACTCGCGATGGCTCTCTAGCGTGAAGGCATGGCCACACCTCAGACCACTTCCACGTCCCTGACCGACGCCACAATCGCCCTACGGTCCCAGCTTCACGATGCGTACGGCGCCGAGGCGCTGGCCCCCTTCGACAACGACGCATCGGCCATGGCCGCCGACGGCATTGGTTCCGCCGCTCCGGCCGTCGGGACCTCGGCGCCGGACTTCGCCCTACCAGACATCCACGGCGCGAGCCGCGCGCTCACCGACCTGCTGGCTGCGGGCCCCGTGGTGCTGGTGTTCTACCGGGGCGCCTGGTGCCCGTACTGCAACCTGCAGCTGCGCGCGTTCCAGGCAGCACTCGGCGAGATCGAGGCGGCCGGCGCCACCCTGGTCGCCGTGTCCCCCCAGACACCCGACAACTCGCTGTCGTTCGCCGAGAAGGAAGGCCTCGGCTTCACCGTCCTCAGCGATCCCCACAACACGGTCGCTCGCACCTACGGGCTGGTGTTTCGCCAGGCCGACGGCTCAACCGCCGCGCAGAAGACGCTCGGCATCGACCTGGCCGAGGCCAACGGGGACGACAGCCACGAGCTGCCCGCCGCTGCCACCTTCGTGGTCGACACCGACACGGTGATCCGGTTCAGGTCGATCTCGGCCGACTACCGCTGGCGTATCGGCCCCGAGGAGGTCCTCGCCGCACTGCGCGGGCTCAGCCGGTGACGCCTGGCGCGGGCGTGGTCGGACCGGAATCCCCGGCCACGCCCGCGCCGCCGCCGCCCGGCCTGGCCCATGGCGCACTCCTTGCATCCTCACGTCCCGATCACGTCACGGGACCGACGCGCCCGGCCGCGTACGGCACGCCCAGGGACACGACCAGGCGATGCCCAGGGAGACGACAGCTCCACGACCCGGTAGGCCACGCTCGACGCGGTTCTCGCTGTCAGCCGACAACGGCTATGGCGCGCACGGGGGAGGTGCCCAGGCCGCCCCCGGGACGCGGGGGACCGTCCTGCTCACCAACGACGGTCACAGCCGGCCTCGAGCCGTCGTGTTCCGACGCTCCCCCGGGAACCTGTGGAACCAACAGTTCACGTACGCGAAGGTCACGTTCAGCCCGACACGCATCCTCGAGATCCATCTGGGCGTCTTCGTGCTCGCTACGTCCGGCGTCCCCCACGACCGAGTACGCGACCCACCACAAACGAATACGAACGAGCCGCCTAAAACCCCGGGCCAACGCCGGTGGCCGAGTTCTGGCACCCCGCAGGGTCGTCGGCGGGGCGCGGCACGGGACCCGCCGGCAGCCCCCGGAGCTCGCCCTGCTCGTACGCGCGCGCGATCGCGCGCCGTTGCAGCTTGCCGCTGCTGGTCCGGGGGAGCTGCCCGGGACGCAGGAAGTGCACGTCGCCATCCCGCACCGTCACCCCGATCGCCCGGACCAGGTGCTCGACGATCCGCGCCCGGCTGCCCTCGACGTCCTGGCGGCCCGCGCGGTCCACCTCGGTCAGGACGACGATGTTCCCGTCGCTCTGCACGACCGCCGTGCGGCCCTCGCGCACGAACGGCAGCTGTTCCACCGCCTGTTCGAAGTCGGCGGCGAAGAAGCTCTGACCGTTGACCTTGATCCGATCGCTGATACGGCCGGTGATGAACAGTTCGCCGCCATCGACGAATCCGATGTCGCCGGTGGCGTAGAAGCCGTCGTTCCCGCCGAGCGGGAGCGGATTGTCGAGGTAGGACGATGCCAGGCTGCCGCCGGCCAGCTCGATCTCGCCCAACTCGTTCTCCCCGCAGACCCGCCCGTCCGAGTCGCGCAGGCGCACGGTGAACTCCGACATCGGCCGGCCCACCGAGATCGCCGGCACCCCCGCCGGCGACGGCACCACCCGGATGTCGCTGCCCGGCGGACGGCTCGACACCAGCAGCACGGTCTCGGCCATGCCGTAGCACGGCATGAACACGTCGCGGCCCAGGCCCGCCGCGGCCATGAGGTCCACGAACGCGAGGAGGTTCGGGATGTTGACGGGTTCGCTGCCGAGATAGATCGACCGCATCTGGGACAGGTCGATCGCGGCGATGTCCTCGGGTTCGAGGTCCCGCATCAGCCGGAGTGAATAGTCGATCGCGAAGTTCGGGATCACCGTTCCATCGACCCGTTCCCGGGCCATGTGCTCCCACCAGCCGGGGGCGTCGTACAGGAACGTCACCGGCTCAGCGAGGAGCAGGTCGCAGCCCACCGCCAGACACGACAGCAGGCCGCCGACCAGGCCCATGTCATGGTAAAGCGGCAACCAGCTGCTGACCCGTTCCTCGGGCCGGCGGGCGTCCGTGCGGGTGATCATGGCCAGGTTCGCACGGAGGCTGTCGTGACGGACCGGGACTCCCTTGGGAAACGACGTCGATCCGGACGAGAACTGCACGAACGCCAGTTCGTCGTCTCCGGGGGTTCGCAGCCGGGCGCCCGGATCGCGGATCCCGGCCGGTGGGAGCGCCAGGACGGGCAGGGACACCTCGACCGCGGCCAGGCCCGGTACCCCCAGAACGCTTCCCGCCCCGAAGTCCCGCGCGACCCTTCCCAGGAAGTCCTGGTAAGCATCGCGCGGCGTGTTCATGAGGAACGGTTTGACCGACAGCGGTACCGCGCCGATCTCCAGTAGACCCAGGAACGAGAAGATCACCGCGGTGGAGGTCTCGAACGGGAACAGCACCCGCGTCCCCGGCCTGATTCCCTGGCCGCGGAAGAAATCGGCGTAGGCGGCGACCCGCTCCGGGAAATCCCGATAGGCCACGAATGCGGACGGGTCGCTGAACTTCTGGTACAGGTGCAGCCCCCGCTCGGGCGGGCTTTCCTGGTTGCGTTGGATGTGTTCGAGCACTGTCCCCTCCTTCCTGATAGTCGTCTGTCCGATGACGCCCGGCCGCCCTGCCGGGCCGGACTGGAACGGCGGGCCGGGCCGCGGGGCGAGTTCGCGGGCTCAGGCCGGGCGGGAGGCCTTGAGGAAGTCCTGCAGCGAGACCAGGCGGCGTTGCGTGGCGTCCAGAAAGGCCACGGTGACCAGGGCGTCCACCGCGAGACGTTCCAGCTCCGGAAGGTGAACGCGCTGACGGAACCGGGCCCGGAACGTGACGCCGTCCTCGTCGAACTCCCCCGCATCCCCCGCGTCCTCCGACTCCCCCGCTGCCGGTGACTCGAGGACGGTGCGTATCTCGACCCGACCGCGCGGGATCTCCGCCCGGTAATCGATCTCGATGCGGGCGACCACCGCGATCAGGCGGTCACCCGGCACCAGCCCCTGGCGGTCGAGCCAGTCCCACCGCCCGGCCTCGAGGTATTCGAGCGCGACCGCATTGTTGACGTGCCCGAGCGCGTCGAGGTCGTTGGGGCGCACCGGCAGCATGAGCCGCGATTCGCTGAAGAACACGTCGGACCACCCGATCGATCGTGTCGAAGAGTCAAGGAAAGGCGCCGCTTCCCGTCGCGGGCCGATCAGCCGCCGACGAGATCCATCCACGTGTCCTCGAGCTCTTCCCGGGAATGCACCTCGATCCCGGTTATCTTCTTCAGGGCGCCGAAGACGAGCTGCTGCTTCTTCTCGACTGCCTCGGGCCGGAAGTCATCCTCGCCGGCCTTGCGCTCAAGACGATCCCACCAGTTCACGTGGGTGCCGCGGTCCTCCACCTGATCCCGGGAGCTGCCCAGGATCTCCCCGTCCTCCCGGAGGAACAGGTGCGCCACCGCGAACGCATCCTTGGCCTGGTATTCGCCGCTGTCCACCAGCGCTTTCGCGAACGACACGAAGTAGTTGCGGTGCTGGATCTCGTCGGCGGCGACCTGTTTGAAGAGGNGACGCAGCCCAGGGTCGTCGATGACCTGCTGGCACTGGCCGTAGTTCACCGCAGCCGTGATCTCGGAGATCGCGAGCAGCATCAGTGTACGGAGCATATCATCATCGGGAAATACCTGGCGGAACTCGATGAAGGTCTCGTCCGGAATCGGAGCCATTCCGGTGAGCTGCGCCAGGCGGTTGAAAGCCGTCTCGTGGTGCGCCTCCTCCTCATTCCAGTAGCGACTCCAGGTGCCACACGCCTGCATGATCGCGGAGACTGTCGGATTGCTGTCCTGCCAGCGCCGGCATTCGGCGTCCGCCTGGCGCTCCAACCGGTCCGCCCCCGGCTTGGTGGTCAGCTCGGCGCGGCCGGCGTTCCAGACGAGGGTCCGGTCCAGCGGCGTCAGGCGGTCCAGGTCGACGGCGGCCAGCATGTCCAGGACACTCCACCGCCGGGACTCGTGCAGCCGCTGCTGCTCCCACGTCACGTCGACCAGGGACAGGCCGTGCCGCGTCAGCGCGCCGAAGAGGTCGGTGATGATCGCGGGGGGCGCGTCGGGCCCGGCCGGTCGCCGGGTCACCAGGACGGTGCCGTGATCTGCCTCGACGGTCATCAGGCCGCCGCCCTCTTCTGCCGGTCGAATTCCTCGAGGAAGATGGTCAGTACCCTGGGCATCGGTGTATCGAGAGGCAACGTTGGTAGCCGCACCCGCACACCGTGCTCCTTGCGCAGCGCGTTGGACGTCCGGGCAAACGTCTCCATCAGGTCGATACTGTTAGTCATCTTCGCACTGCGGCCAATCACGGTGGCCAGCGTCACATCGTCGGCAAAAAGCTGCTCTTCCGGGAGACCCACATACTCGGCAAACCTCTGCCGGATGTAGGACTCCACCCCACCCGTCTCCATACCCGGAAGAATACAAGGCGCCCACTTCCGTGGACCATTTCCCGCCGCCAGTTGCGCCAACAATCCATCTTGTTGATCCTCTGTTTTGACTGCGTAGTCAAACTTGCGCCGCAACAAAGAGGATGCGATAATTTCGTGCCTTCCCCGCCGCGCCCCGTCCCACCGTGNCCGCCGGTCCTGGTCAGGCCGGGGGCCCGAGGCATGATCCGGACGTGACCCGGACAAGAAGACACGCGGACTAGGATCAGCGGATGCCGAAGCTGGAACGGGACGGCGAGGTCTTCGTCCTGCACCTCGATCCCGATGACGAGAACCGGTTCCACCCCGACCGGCTGGCCGCGGTGGAGGCAGCGCTCGACGAGGTCGACGCCGCGGCGGGCCCCCGGGCGCTGGTGACGGTGGGCGGCGGCAAGTTCTGGTCCACCGGTCTCGACCTCGACTGGTTGCTGAGCAACGCCGACCGGTCCGCGGCCTACCTCGACCGGGTCCACGCGCTGTTCGCCCGCACGCTGGCCTCCCCGGTGGTCACCGTCGCGGCCCTGAACGGGCACACCTTCGCCGCCGGGGCGATGTGGGCACTGGCCCACGACCTGCGGGTGATGCGCCTGGACCGGGGTTTCTTCTGCCTGCCCGAGGTGGACCTCGACCTGCCCTTCCAGTCGGGGATGTCGGCCCTGATCCGGGCCCGCCTGACCCCGGCGACCGCGCACGAGGCGATGACGACCGGTCGGCGTTATGGCGGCGGGCAGGCGCTCGCGGCGGGCATCGTCGACGCGGTGGCGCAGGCCGATCAGCTCCTCGCCGCGGCCGTGGAGCGCGCGCGACCGCTCGCGGCCAAGGCCCGACCGGTCCGCGCCCAGATCAAGGAGACGCTGTACGCGGAGACGCTCACCGCGCTGCGCACCCCGACCGCCAGGTAGGTCGACCGGATCGCGTCGCCCCGATCGGCTTCCGGAACGATCGGCTTCCGGAACGATCGGCTTCCGGAACGATCGGCTTCCGGAACGATCGGCTTCCGGAACGATCGGACCGCCCGGGACGATGGTGCCGCCCGGCAGGTAGACCCCAGCGGCTTGGCTCCGGGCGTCTGCGGCACCAGCAGGTCCAGGCGCAGCTGCAAGTCCTGGCCGTCGGGGCCCTTGCGGGTCGCGTAGGCGACGTCGGTGTGCGTGACGACCCGGACGGTGCCGGTCTTGATCTGCGGTTCTGCGGCACCGGAGAGCACGATGTTGGTGCTGTCGTCGCTGCGCACCACGGTGCGGGCCAGGAGGATCTCCGGCATGGCGGCGGGGGGCGGGATGCTCATGGGGCTCCTTGCGTCTTTCGGTTGAGCGGTACTGCGCGGTTTTCTCCGTCCGCATGTTTCGCGTGAGCGTCGAAGTGACGGGCATGCGGGGTGGCACGTCCGGGTCTCGGGGAGGCCAGGGGGCCGAGGGGAGATCAGGGGGCCGAGGGGAGGTTCTGCGCGCCTATCACCGACAGCAGTTGGAGCTTGTCGTGGCTCTCACTGCCGGGCGTGGCGGTGAAGATCAGCAGGGCCTGCTCCTGGTCGAGGTCGAAGAGCATCTGGCAGTAGACGTCCAGCAGGCCCAGTTCGGCGTTGCGGATGCGCTTGTGGTGGCCGCGCGAGCCGGTGATCTCGTGCTCGCTCCACAGTTCGGCGAACTCGCGGCTGACGTCGAGCAGCGTGCGGGACATGGCCGCACCGCGACTCTTGGGGCCCTTACGNGCGACCAGGGAGCGAAGGTCGGCGGTGAAGGCCCGGCTGTGCAGGGCATGGTCCTCGTCCGGATAGATCAGGCGGGTCTCGGGCCGGGTGAACCAACGGTAGATCATGCTGCGTTCCAGGCCGGTGTAGGCGGTCTCGTCACCCAGCAGTGCCACGGCCGGCGGGGTCTGCAGCAGGGTCTCGCCGAGGCTGGTGACGACCTGGGCCGGGGTGTCCTGCAGCCGGTCGAGCACGTGCATCAGGCCGGTGTCGACGTGGTGCGCGCGCAGGTCGCGGCCGGGCGCGGGGTGTCCCGCGAGGCGGAACAGGTGGTCGCGCTCGTCCAGGGACAGGTGCAGGTGCAGGCCGCGGGCGATGGCGGCCAGCATCGGCTCCGAGGGGCGCGGGCCGCGCTGCTGCTCGATGCGGCTGTAGTAGTCGGTCGACATGCCGCACAGTGCCGCGACCTCCTCGCGGCGCAGCCCGCCGGTGCGCCGGCGCTGCCCCCGGGGCAGCCCCACGTCCTCGGGCTGCAGCGCTTCCCGGCGGGTGCGCAGGAAGCCGGCGAGTTGGTTGCGGTCCATCTCAGCGCACCGCGGGGACTGCCGGGAAGGCGACCTTGGCCAGCTTCTCGCCCTCGGCCCAGATCCGGCTCGCCGCCTCACGATCCTCGGCAGTGCGGTAGAGCTTCTACTCGGCCGGCCCTACCTGCCAAGATGGGTTGAGACAGGGGATGTCTATCATCTTATGACTAGGGCGGGGTAGGGAGAAGAAGATCGTGGTGATGTCGGTGACGACCGGGCGGGGCCTGGTCGATGATGTCCGGGTGGGAGATCGCGAGGGCGANGGCCGCCGGCCGGATCCGGAGGTCGAGCCGAAGGCGCGGCGGCGGTCGTTCTCGCCGGCGTACAAGCTGCGGATCCTGGGCGAGTATGAGGCGGCGACGTCGCCGGGGGCGAAGGGTGCGATCCTGCGTCGGGAGAAGCTGTATTCGGCGCATATCGTGGAATGGCGTAAGGCCCGGGATGCGGGGGCGTTGGCGGGGCTGTCGAAGCCGAAGGGCCGGCCGGCG
>NZ_LJPA01000051.1:0-42916 GCF_001414035.1 Frankia sp. ACN1ag
CCAGCCGTTTACGGGGGGTCCGGTGGGCGGACGGGTGGGTGGGCCGGTGGGTGGTTCCACAGGCTGTAGGGATCGGGCGGAGATGGCGAGTCGCCGTCGTAGTTGGCGACTTCGGGGACGGTGTGGCGGTCCCCGCCTGCTATCCGTATACGCCAGTGGCCCCGTCGGTGAGCTCCCGCACGATGTCGGCATGGCCCGCATGGCGGGCCGTCTCCTCGATCATGTGGACGTAGATCCACCGCAGTGATACCTGGGGCATGTTGGGGTGGGCGACGACGTCGTCGAGCCCGTACCCGGCGGCGATCGTCCGGGACCGCGAGCAGGTGCGGTCGTACTCCGCCAGCAGAACCTCCACGGTGTCGGTGTCCGTGAGAATCCAGCTTTCGTCCCCATCGTCGGCCGGTGGCGCGCCGGGGCCGTCGGTCAGCCGGTGAAACCAGTCCCGCTCGACCACCGTCAGATGTTTGACCAGGCCGGCGAGAGTGGTGAGCGAGGGCAGCAACCGGCGGCCGGCGTCCTGGTCAGGAACACCGCGCACCTTGTGGACGAGTACATCCCGGTAGAAGTCGAGAAAGGCCTCGAGAACCTCGCGCTCGCCGGCAGTGCCGGCCTGCATGACCCGCAGTAGAGGCATACGCGTCCGTGGCGGTGGCATGCCGGCAACCGTAGCGCGCCGGAGGGACAGCCAGACCATGAGGACCGAATAGTGATCATCCGAATGCCGCTCGCGGGCCAGCGAGGACGGTGAGGTGCCTGGAGCTGGTAGCGCGGGACGCGCCTGCAGACGTCGCGCGGCCTTCAACCACGGTCACTCGTGTTGGCGGAGCCGGCACTCGCCAACTGTCTCCCCAAGCCATGTCCGCGTGCTGCGTGCGCCAGCTCTGGCCAACTACCGTGACGACCGGCGCGCTGGCACTGGCCAACAACGGCGAACTGCCAGCTCAGGCTGGCCATGTGCACCCGATCCCTACACAGGCTGTGACCGTGCGGGGCGCCGGCCGCCGGCCGANCGTCACGGATCCGAACATCCCCCTTGACGATACAAGGTGACCTTGTATCGTGGCGGGCGTGGAGATCACGAGCACGCAGGATGCGGCGCTGGGCACGGTGATGACGGAGGTCCTCACCGCCTACCACCGGCACACCGCCAACGCGCAGGCGCATCTCGCCGAGGCGCTGCTGCACCCGGACGAGCGGGTCCAGCCCGGGGAGCTGGACGAGGACGGCGAGCCGATGACNCCGGACCACCTCACCCCGGCCGAGCACCAGGCGGCCGCGACCATCGAGGCGGCGCTCGCGCAGGCCGCCGCCACCGCCCTGGCCGCGTTGGCGACCACCCGGGCCTCCCTGCGCATCCCGGCGACGGCGGTGGCCAGCGATGCCTGAGCCCACCCCGATCGAGATCCGGGAGCTGACCGATGCCGAACGGCAGGAGCTGCGCGACCAGGTGCTCGGGGTGGCGTGGACGTGGGCCCGTCGGCTGGCCGACCTGCAGCCCGCCGACGGGCCGATGAGCCCGTACGACGGCGGCGAGGACTCCCAGCGCGCCGCGGCCCTGGCCCGCGGCCGTGCCCTGGAGTTGCTCGCCGCGACGGCGAGCGCGGCCGCAGTCGACGACCTGGGCTACGCCGGCGAGCCGGCCGTCCCGCCCGCGCCGGCGGCGGTGGCGATGTGGACCCGCGACCAGGTCCTCGCCTACCTCGCCGACGCCGGCAGGCCGCTGACCGCGGACACCTGGTCCGGGTACGTCACCCGCGCCCAGGCCCCCGCCCCTGCTCGGCGGGTCGGGCGCACCCCGATGTGGGACCCGGACACCGTGCGGGCCTGGCAGGCCGCCCGGCGCGGCCGCGGCTGGCGCGCCGGATCCACCGGACCGCACCACCAGGACGACACGGCGCGGGAGGCAGGCTCATGACCCTCACCGAGGCCCGGGCCCTGGTCGGCACCGACCGGCTGTGGCTCGTCCCCGGCACCGGCAAGGTCCTCGTCGGCGTCCGCGTCGACGACGTCCGGGTCAGCTACGGGCGCACCCAGCTCCAGGTCCAACCGCTGTCCGGCCGCGGGCATCGGTGGATCGACGCCGAGATGACCCAGGACGTCGAGGACTGAGGGGGTATCCTGCCACCATGGACGATCATCACGTGACGATCGTGGACGGGGCCGGGACGTGCGCCTGTGGCTGCGGCCGGCCCCGGCCCGCCCCGCCCGCCGGCGGCGGCCGTACCCCGCTCTACGCCTCCCGGGCCTGCCAGATGCGGGCCTACCGGGCCCGCCAGTCCGCCCGCCCGGCGACGCCGGCGGACCCGCCGTCCGTCGCGCCGCTGCTCGCCGCGGTGCGGGAGCTGGCGGCCGTCCTGGACGCCGGCGAGACGCCGAGCGCCACCCAGACCGACGTCGTCCACGCCGGGATGATGGCGCTGCTCGCCCGCGCCACCCCACCACGGGCACTATCGCGACGCCGGTACGGCTACCTGCCGTGGGTCGACGCCGCCCGCGTCGGCCGGCAGCTCGCGCTCGCCCCGGACGACGACGTCGACCAGGTCGCCGAGCGGCTACGCACCGCCGGGGCCCTGGCCGTCGGCCCGGCCCAGACCAGCCAGCGGGCCTGCCGGGACTGGGTCGACACCTGGCGCGAGCAGCACCCTGCCGCGCCGGCGATCGCGGCCGTCCAGGATGTCCCGGTGGTGGCCACACCGGACCCGGCGCCGGCCGGTACCACCGACGGCACACGACCGTCACGTGACGACCGTCCCCGCCGGCGGGCCGCCCGGACACCGCGACCGGTGGTCGTGCGATCCGACACCGGGGACCGGCCGCTGACCGAGGCCACCTCGGCCGCAGTCCGCGCCCTCGCCGCGGCCGGCGTCGACACCCAGCCCGTCCTGACCCGCGGCGAGGGCGGGACAACGTGGACGGTCACCCTGGACGGGGTGCGCCTGGGAGAGGTCGTCCGCGACCTCGGCCCCCACGGCGGCCGGGTCTGGCGGGCGGCCGTGGGGGCCGGCGCGCGCCTGCCCGACACCGCCCCTACCCGCACCGCAGCCGTCGACATGATCGTCGGCCATCTGTCCGACCTGGCCCGTCGCGCCCGCCGCGCCACCCTGCGCGCCTCCTGACCAACCTGCGATGCGAGCGGGACTCACGCGAACGCATGTTCGTATCGGTGGAGGCCTGGAGGGTCCTGTCGAGCAGGACCCTCATATGTGCCCGCACGATTTTGGTGAGCCGGCGGGGATGGTGAGCGTCCCGTCGGCGGTGTGCTCGTGAACAGGTCTCAGCCGGCGGCGCGGCGTGCGCGGATGAGGGCCTGGCGCACGGCCTCCCCGTCGACCCGGGCCACCGTGGCGTCCCCGGCGGCGGCTCCCGCCTCTGCCACGGCGGCCGCGGCCGCGGCGTAGGTGCCCTGGCTGACGACCAGCTCGTCCAGCGCGTCCGCGTACACCCCGGCCAGGCGCCGCTGCGCGTCCTCCCCGACGACCCGCCGGGCCTGGTGCGCCGCCGCGGCGCGCGCCGCCGGCGGCAGCGCCTCCAGCACCTCCAGCGCGTCCGCCAGGGCGTCGCGCAGCAGCGCCGCCGGATCGTCGGGACGCGTCGCCTGGTGGTCGTCGTCGCTGGTCATGCCCTGACCGTATACCGCCGTACACCCCGGACGGTCACGCATCCGCACACCATCATGTATGCCGGTGTACACACCCATGTATGCCGGTGTACACACCCATGTATGCCGGTGTACGGTCCCGGTGTGGACATCAGGATCCCCGGGCTGACCCGGCCGCAGGCCCACACGCTCGTCCGGATCACCACGACCCTCGTGGAGGCCGACGGCGAGGTCGGGACCACGCCGCGGCGCGCCCTGCACCCCCGGACCCTGGCCACGCTGGTCCGCGCCGACCTGGCGTGGGCCCACGGCCCGTCGGCCGGACCGACCCCCGCCGGGATGGCGACGGTCACCGCCGCCCTCGCCGCGCTACTCGGCGGCGAGCAGCTCGCCCCGATCCGCCGGCGCGCGGACGAGACGTGGCTGCCGCAGACCGTCGGCATCTCCCTCCACCCCGTCTACAGCGGGTGGGGCGTGGACGTCCGATCTGGGGCGATGGCCCGGCCGCGCGGCTGCTACGGCCCGTACCTGACCGTCCTGCCCACCCGCTACCACGTCCGGTAGCCCACCAGCTCCGGGCGCGGCGCTCATCTGCCAGGACGCACGCCGCGCCCGGTCCCCCACCCCAGTCATCCCGGGAGGAGACCTCCATCATGACCCGCCTGACCCTGCTACTCGGCCTGGTCCGCCGGACCTGCGGCCGCTGCGGCACCCCGATCCGCTGCTACAGCTGCGCCACCCACGGCGGCTGCTGGCACCGGCTCTGCGCCAAGTGCGGCGCCGCATGACCACCGTCACCGTCGTCTCGTTCGGCTACCTGCACGGCGCGCCGCCGGCCGCGCACATCACCCTGGACCTGCGGGCGCATTTCCGGGACCCGCACGTCTCACCCGAGCTGCGCCACCTCACCGCCGCCGACCAGGCCGTGCGGGACGCGGTGCTGGCCACCCCCGGCATCACCGACCTGATCGACGCCACCGTGGCGGCGGTGGCCGCCTACCAGGCTGGCCCGTCGGCGGGCCCGCTCACCGTCGCGGTCGGCTGCGCCGGCGGCCGGCACCGCGCCGCCACCGTCGCCGGCGAACTCTCCAGCCGGCTCGGCGCCCGGCTGGTCCACCGGGACCTGCACCGGCCCGTGGTCACCACGGGCCGGGACCGCACCGGGACGGCCGGCCCGTACGACACCGAGGCCCAGGCCGCCGCCGGCCCCGTCGCGGCGGCGGTGCGCGCCCTGCACGACGCCGGCCGGGTCCGCTCCGGTGACCCCGACGGCGTCGTGCGCGCCGTCCAGCTCGCCGCGCTGACCGCGGCGGCCGCCGACGCCGGCGTTGCACTCGGCGCCCAGGACACCGCCACGCTGGCCTGGCTGGCCGGGTGGACCCCGGTCACCGTCCAGGTCGTCATCGGCCTGATCGCCCGCGCCACCGGCGCGGCCGCCGCACACTGATCACACCGNCTCCGCGAACACCCCGGAAGGAGACCCCCCCATGCGCAGGCGGACCACCGTCGCGTTGGAGCTGTCCAACCTCGCGCAGGACGCCGAGGACACCGGCCAGCCCCGGCTGGCCCGCGCCCTGGACGACGCCGCGGCCGCGGTCGCCGCCGGCCGCGCCCACCCCGACGCCGCCCTCGCCGAGATCCTCCCCATCGTCGCCCGCACCGGCATCGACCCCGAAGACCGCTACTGACCCACACCGGAGGACCCGTGACCCGCCCCACCCGCGAGCAGCGCCTCGCCACCGACCAGGCCATCCGCGACGCCGACCACCGCCGGCTGCAGGCCCGCGTCCTCGACGCCGCCGACCGGCTCGACCCAGCCGACCAGAGCCTGTCCGCCCAGCAGATCCGCGCGACCGCCGCCGACATCATCAGCGCCCCTGACGTCGCCGACCAGCGCGAGGCCGTCTGGGGCGCCCAATGACCGTTTCCGAGGACGCCTACGGCCGACTGATCGCGCTGACGATGAGCCTGGCCGACAAGCACGACGGGGCCCGCGAGTTCATCGAGGCGGGCCTGCCCGACGACGTCCGTGCCGCACTGCCCAAGATCGAGGACGAGGCGTGGGCCCGGATCTCCGCGGCCGACGGCGGCAAGTTCGCCGCGCAGCGCGCCGACGAGATCGACCGGGCCCGCAGACGGCGCCGCTGACCCACCCCTCCACCCCCGCGGCCCCGGTCCGGCATCCCGCCGGCCGGGGCCGCGGCACGTCCCCACCAGATCCCCAACAGCGCCGGTACCGTCCCGCTGGCCGGCCCCCGCGGGCGGCGTGTCGCCGCGCAGACCCCCCTCCAAAAGGGGCTCCGGCTCTATGAGGAGCTGGAGGGCGTCCGGGCGGACACCGCCCAGCGTCACCAGCGTCAGCGGTAGGCCCACAGGTTGGTCGTGTCGACCAGCTCGGTGTCGAGGACGGTGAGGATGCCGTGGTGGTCGCTGGCGCCGGCGGGGGNGTCGAGCAGGTCGTAACGGGTCAGGGCAGGCGCGAGCGGCCCGGATACCCAGATCTGGTCGATGCGGTCGTCGGTGCCAGTGCGGCGCAGCATGCCCGGGTCGCCGGTGCGTTCGTGCAGATGCCAGGCGGCGTCGACGTAGCCGCAGCGTTCCAGCATGGTGGCAACGCGCCGGTCGGGGGCCAGCGCACCCTCGGCGTCGACCTGGACGGTGCGGGCGGCGAGGTTGTAGGGCCTCATCGCGGCATAGTCCGGCTCCGGGCCGCGCGCCGGCGGATAGTTGATGTCCCCACCGATGATCGCGAACGGCGAGTATTTGTAGCCGCGGGTTGCGATCAGCTTTACCTCCTGGACCGCGCGGTCCGGAGAGTGCGGGTCCAGATGGGCGGACACGACCGCCAGCGGTCGCGGCAGCCCGACGTCGAAGGTCGCCACCCCGAAACCGTGGACGCTCCCGGCCTCGGCCCAGTCGGTGTTCCACCGCCGCCAGCGGCCTACCGTCTCGCGACGGTAGAGCAGCGCCGGGCGGATCCCGGTGCCGCTCGGCGGTAGGGGGCAGGCGTCCATGTCCAGATCGGCCATCGCCCGGCCGAGCTGCTTGTGCCCGTACCGGTCCCAGTCAGACGCCTCCTGGAGCAGCAGGAGATCCGGGCGAACCCGGCGGATCCGCTCGGCCAGCTGCGGCCAGCGGTCCTGAGGATCACCGTCCCCGCTCGCGAGCCCTCCATGAGCCAGGTTCTGGGCCACGATCGTCAACTCCACTACATGTCCTTCCCGCACCGGCCTACCGTCACATCCGTGTCCAACTCCTATCAGCGGGTCATCACCGCCACCACGGCCGGTCCGATCACCCTGCACCTGACCGGGACCGCCGACGTCGACCTGACCGCGGCCGGCGGTCCCGACGACCATGCGCAGATCACCCTGCGGGCAGCGGCCGGGAGCACCGCCGCCGCCCAGGTCGACGCCGTACCCGTCCACGAGGACGGCACCGACGTGCACCTCACCCTCACCACCGGGTCCCCAGCGCCGGGAGCACGGCCGGATCGGGTCCACAACCAGATCACCGGCAACGTCAGCGGCAGCATCATTCAGGCCGGCGACATTGGCGGCGGGATCGTCCTGGGATCCGGCCGGCGCGGCCGCGATGTCACCGTGCAGACCGGTGCCCCCAGCACGACCGTCACAGTCACAGCCCGGCTACCCGCCGGCTCGACCGTGCTCCTCACCGGCCAGCCCGCCACCCTGCGTACCAACGGACCGCTCACCGTCCGGATCGTCGGATGAGGAGACGGGTGGAGACCCGCTCACGGACACCGCGCGGCGCGCCGCCCGCCAGGCCGCAGCCTCCACCCAGGTGGACGCGCACCGCCCCGACGGTGACGCCAGGGGTTCTACAGGCCGACGGAGCGCAGCATGTCGAGCAGGATGTCGACGTTGCCGACCGCGTCGGTCAACGCCTGGCGGGCGTCTCGGAGCTGCTCGCTCTGCCCGGCCAGAGTGGCCACGTCCCCGGTCGCAACAGCCCCCTGCGAGGCGGCGATCACCCCGAGCAGCGTGTGCAGGCCAGTGACCGCGTGGGCGGCGGCGACCGGGATCGGGCCGGTCTCGGGATGCTGGGCGATCAGCCGCAGCACCTGCCAGCGCACGAACCCGATCCGGCGCACCGCATCGTCGGCGACTCCCGCCGAGACCAGCTGCTGCTCCCACGCGGCATGCCGGGCGGCGGCGTCGTCCACGGCCCCCTCGGCGAGGACGGCCTCGGCCTGGGCCATGCCCAACAGCGCGTTGACCATCCTCAGCCGGTACGCCTCCACACCCCCGAGCCGTGCCGCCTCGGCTGCATGCTCCGCCGGGGTGTTCGCCCCGTCGTACAGGCCCAGGGCGGCCATCGCCGCNGCGATCTGCCCTACCGTCGCCGGCTCGTCGTCGCCCCGCGGGCGTGTCTGCTCCACGCCACCGGACCCTAACCAGCCCCTACCGGACATCGGCCATCACCGCCGTACAGACCACACCCGGCTGCCGCCAACGGCATGTCCGCCCTCGGAAGCGGGCCGATTTATGGAACCCCTCGGCACCGCACACCCGCGCGGAGGTGGGTGTGGACTGGTACATGGCCCACCGGCCGTGGGGCTCAGAGGGCGCNGGTCATGGGGTTGTCGCGCCACTGATCGACGGCGCGGATGTAGGAGTGCACGACCGGGCTCGCGGGTGACCACCGTCCCTGACGAGCGATCGCGGAGACCGGGGCGCCGGCGCGGGCGGCCGCGGTCGCGCCGCCGGCGCGCAGACTGTGCGCGCTGAACCGCTCCGCACCGGGCAGCTCGGCGCGCACGGCGGCGGCGCGCACCGCCCGGTTGATGCCGTCCCCCGACATCCGTCGGGCGGCGATGCGGCCGTGCCGGTCGACAGCGCGCAGCAGCGGCCCGGCGACGATGCCGTGGTCGGCGAGCAGGTCCAGCCAGCCGCGGACCGCCCGCACCGGGCAGGTGTCGGGATGGCCGCCGTAGGGCACGGCAACGGTCTCGCCGATCGCGTCCTGGTCGGTCTTGCNCGCGCGGACGTGGACGATCAGGCCCTCGTCGACCTCGTCGACGTCGCCGATGTCGAGCGCGGCCAGCTCCGAGCGGCGGCCCATCATCGCCACCCCGAGCACAAGCAGCGCCCGGTCGCGGATGCCGAGCGGCCCGTCGGGGACCGCGGCGACCATCGCACGCAGCTGGTCGCGCGCCGCCGGCGGCGCCTGGCGCACCCGGACGCCAGCCTCGGCCTGGGCCCGGCGATGGGTCCGCAGGACGAGGCGGGCGCCGCGGGTGTCCGGGCCGGGCAGACCGGCGTCGCGGTGCGCCCGGCGGATCGTGGAGATGGCCTGTTCGATGCTCGCCGCGCCGGCGCCGGTGTCGACCAGGGCGCTGACGTACTCGGCCAATGTCGCGTCCGAGCACGGCGACGCGGTGCGGCCCTGCTCGGCGCACCACGCCGTGAACCGCTCCCACTGGCGGCCGTAGGCCCGGCGGGTGTTCGCCGCGGTGGCATCGGCGATGCGCTGCGCGGTGATCGTGCTGATCGTGTCGTCGATCGCGCCGGCCGGGGCGGGCACGGCGACCGCCGTCACGATGGTGCTCGGCTCGATCTCGGTCGTCATCGTGCCGATCCCCGCCCGTTCGATCATGGATTCTGACTCGCGATATTGCATGTTATCGCGACCCAGAACGGACAGGGGGCGGGGCTGGGCGGCGCGACCAGGAACCTGCCGCGGGCGCCACTCGTCAGGATTTCCGTCAGCTCTGGCGACATGCCGCTTTCCGGAGTTGGCGGGCGGACCAGCGCCCGGCTGCAGCCACGTGGGGACTGCGGCGGGGCGCGTGTCGTCGCGCGGGGCAGCCGTTCCCGCGCCACGCGTCCTCCCGTAGATGGAGGAGAGCAATGGCATCGACCTGGAACTGGCGTGGTGTTGGTCTGACCGAGGGGCAGGAACGGCTCATCCGCGTCATCGTCTGGATCATCGTGGTGATCGTGACGATGGCGGTCCCGTCCCTGCACCAGATGTAGACCGCACCCGGCGCCCTTCGACATCCCCCGACCGAAGGGCGCCACCCGATGCCCCCCCCCACGACCGGCGAGACGGTGCTCAGCGAGCTTCGCCAGTCACCCATCCAAGATCGAATGAGTAAAGAATTACTCGCCCTCACGGGTCACGGTCGCGGCACATCGGCGCGCCGGCCGCAGGCGACGCGGACGATCCCCGCCGGCGCCGGCGGACCCGCGACCCCAACCGGCGCCCAGCGCTGTCGCACGGGTGCGTTACGGTAGGGGCGCGGTCATGAACCGTGGGCCCGGCTCGAGGCCCGGGGAGCTCGTCCGGCCCGTGACCGGATGGCCCCGAAGGTGCTCCGCGCCGAGCCGCCTCTCTCTTCTTGTTCGTTCTCGGCCGACGCGTCCCGCGCGGCGAGTTCACGGGATCGCCGCGGTGCTGGAGGACCGTGCCATGCCCAAAAACCATGCCCGCAAGAACGCCCTCGCCGCGATCAAGGACACCTACAGCGTCGACCACACGACGGCGATCGCGATCCTCGACGACCCGGCCAACCAGCTGCTCTGCGAGGACTGCGGCTGGACAGTCGGGATGGTCTGCCCCGAGTGCCCCAAGGGCTGCGGCTGCGAGACGCGCTGCACCGGCTGGCGCCACGACGAGTACCGCGAGTCCGACGGCGAGCCGGACGAGTACGAATGCGACTGCGGCTACCACGGCGCGGAGGACCACTGCTGCGAGTGCGGCGCGGCCCCCGCCGAGTACCACTGTGCCTGCTGACCAGCCGGCGGCGACGACCAGAGCCGCGGCCGTCGAGGCAGCCAGCCGGGGACTCGCGGTGTTCCCGCTCCCACCCGGCGCCCGCCGGCCCGCCGCCGGCGGCTGGCACGCCCGCTGCCTGACCGACCCCGGCGAGATCGCCGCGTCCTGGCCCGCCGGCGCGAACATCGGGATCGGCTGCCGGGCGTCCGCCGTCGTCGGCCTGGACCTCGACGTCGCCGGCGACGGACCCGGCCAGCTCGCCGCGTTCGCCGCCCGTCTCGGCGAGGACTGGCCCGACACCCTGACCGTGCGGACCCCCAGCGGCGGCGCCCACCTGTACTTCCGCGTCGGCGCCGGCTGCACCATCGCCAGCGTGTCCGGCGGGCGCACCGCGCTCGGCGCCGGCATCGACGTCCGCGGCCCCGGCCGGCGCAGCGGCGGCTACCTCATCGGCCCCGGCTCGCTCGTCAACACCATCGCGTACGTCATCGTCCGCGACATCCCGATCCAGCCACTGCCCCCCTGGATCTCGACCCGGCTCCGGTAACCGCAGCGGCCCTCGACACGCCGCCGAAATGCATCACCGATGCATCACTGGTGCGCCGGTGCCGGCCTGGTTAGGTGTCGGATCAAGACCGACGACCCGGACAGTGGAGCGTGCGATGACCACGGCACCACCCAGCACCGCGGCACCGGCCGCCGGCTCCGCCAAGGCGGCGCCGGGGCGGCCGCGGTTGACCGGCCCGCAGGCGGTCGCCGCGCGCCAGCTCGTCGCGGCCGCCGCGGCGCTGCCGGTCAGTGCGGATGCCCGCCTGTTCGCGTTGGTCCTGGCGGTGCGGGCCGCGCGGACCGGGTGGGCGAACGTGACCTGCCAGGACCTGCGCCGCTACGCCAACCCCCACGGGGTGCTCGACGAGCTGCTCGCCGGCGGCTGGATCACCGCCGACGATGACCGGGATCCGCACCGGGTCGTGGACGCCGACCCGGCCGACGCGCTCCCCCTGCAGGCCGGTGGGCTCACCGGGCTGGTCGACCCGCCGATGGGCGAGCTGATGCGCAGCCGCGTGTCCGGCTGGATCACCCGCACCAGCGCGGCGAAGCCGTTGAAGAAGACCGACGCCGCCGCCCGCCTGCTGGCGCTCGCGCTGGTCCTCGACGCCGACCCCACCACCGGCCGCGGCCACCTGCCCGACGACCTGCCCGAGCAGGTCCTCGCCGCCCTCACCCCGAAATGGATCGTCCTGCTCGACGGCGGCGGCTACCAGCTGACCGACGCGGCCGCCGACACCCTGCCCGTCTACCAGCCCACCCCGCAGGCCTGACCGCACACCAGCAGTTCACAGCGGGCGCCACCGCGACCGCCCATGGGGGGTCCGGGCCGAGACAGGTAATACGGCGGCCGGATTTTCGCTGCCGGTCCGGATTTGACTATCCGCCTTTACTTCGCCCGGTATCCACGAAATAATTCTCCTGGAGACTGGAGGAGGGAAATCCTGATGGCGGATCATAGCGGTATCGAATGGACCGAGGCTACCTGGAACCCCACGACCGGGTGCGATCGGATATCCGCCGGGTGTGATCACTGTTATGCTCTGACGTTGGCTCGACGGTTGAAGGCGATGGGGTCGGCGAAGTATCAGAACGACGGGGACCCTCGCACCTCGGGGCCGGGGTTCGGGGTGACGGTCCACGCGGATGTCCTGGCGGTGCCGCGCCGCTGGCGGGAACCCAGGCTGATTTTCGTCAATTCGATGTCGGATTTGTTTCATGCTCGGGTGCCGGTGGATTTCATCCGGGCGGTGTTCGAGGTGATGGCCGACACGCCGCAGCACACCTACCAGGTGCTGACGAAGCGGTCCCGGCGGCTGGCCCAGCTCGCGGGCGGCCTGGAGTGGCCGTCGAACGTGTGGATGGGGGTGACGGTCGAGGACGCCGCCGCTGTCCACCGGGTGGACGACCTCGTCCAGGTGCCCGCGGCGGTGCGGTTCCTGTCCTGCGAACCGCTGCTCGGCCCGATCCCCGGCCTGGACCTGACCGGTGTGCACTGGGTGATCGCCGGAGGAGAGAGCGGGCCGCGGCACCGTCCGGTGGAGCAGGCATGGGTCGGCGGGCTACGGGATGCGTGCCAGGACGCGAGGACACCGTTCTTCTTCAAGCAGTGGGGTGGGTCGACACCCAAGGCCGCCGGCCGGCTTCTGGACGGCCGCACCTGGGACGAGATGCCCCGGGCCCATGCGCCGGTCGCCTGATCCCCCATCAAAGGATGGGAACGGAAACCCGCCCGCGCGGGTGCCTATCGGGGTAGCTCGTAGGGCGGGACGGGCGGGGTGTGCCGGTACAGCCGTATCCCGTGCGGCGGGGTGTTCTTGACTATCTCGAGACCGGGGAAAAAGCTGCCCTGGCCGGTCGCGTCGTCCGCACGGTCCTGCCGGCGGGCGCGGGCTTCCTGNCGCATCACGGGAAACTTCCGCGCGGTGGCGCCGTAGACCGTTTTCATGATCTCGTCCCCGGCAGGGTGGTCCGTCGCGAAGATCATGTCATACATCGGCGAGTTACCCCGATTGGTCATCCGCAGGGTGTGGGTGAACCGGTAGCCCAGCGCTTTTTCCAACTGCCAGCGCATCAGGTTGGTGAACTCGTTCCGGGCGCCTTCGGGATCGAGGTGGCCCGCGCGCCGGCCGGCGAGGATCGGCCTCCACGCCTCCGACCCGAACAGCTCCGTGATCAGCCACTCCGCCCGTGCCCGCTGGTCTGGGGTGAGCTGGTCGTTGACCACCCGGACGATCTGCGCGGACGGCAGGAGCAGGAACAGCTCGACCTTCGTCCGGGACTGCCGCTTGTGGGCCGCCAGCACCTCGAGGAGCGCCCAGCGTGCCTCCACCCCGTCCGGGTCGACGAACGCGAACGTCGGTGACCGCCGGTAGGCGGCCAACCCCTCCAGGGCCGGCCTCAGGGTGTCGTGGACGTCCCCGGTGTGGATCACCACATCCCGGTCGGGATACCGGCGGCGTAAGGCGGCCTGCAGACTCGCCGCCCGGCCCGCCCGCAGCTCGAAGCCCCGCACCACCGTGAACGGCGGGTCGGTCGCCAACGCGCGCAGCAGACTTCCCTCAATCCGCTGATCGCTGTCCCGGCCCACGTTCTCCGCCTGGCCAGCGAAAAGATCCAGGTAGACGGTGTTCCTCGCCTTCGCACACGCCTTCATGAAAGCCGGGAGATAGTCGGACAGCATATGCAGCTTGCTTTCCGTCCAAAACCCCCACGGACGCTCCGCAACCACTCACTGTAAGTATCACTACCGATAACCGCAGGGAACTACCCGTACGGTCCAGACACCCCATAGTCACCAAGACAGCATGAGTCCGCGACGCTGACGCCAGTTGGGTCGCAGGAGTCGGCTGCGGCCGCCGTGGCGTGACTCGCCGGCGGCCCGCCTGGTGCTCGTCGACGAGCGGCGCGACCCTGGACCCATGACGAAGTCGCAAGGTTCGGGCACGCCGATGACGTCGGAGGCCGCCTCGCGGATCCAGTCCGCCGGCGACCGAAACCCCGGCGGGCGCACCGGCCGGAGCGGGTTCGGGCGCCGCGCGCAGTCCGCGGCCGCCGGCAACGAGACGAGCAGGACGACGGGGACTGACCGGCGGCGACGGTCGCGGTAGCGGCCCACCGGGGGGCGCACCCGCCGGATCCGGGTTCTGGTCCCCGCCGGCCCCACCCGGTGCTACCGCTACCGCCCAGCTCAGGGCGCCTCCGACCGGTCGCGCGGCCGCTACCCGGTAGCGGACCCGCCGCTACCGCCCCCGGCGCACGATCATCACGTGATGGCCGTCAGGAGGCGGGGATGCCGCTGACCCCGAGCCGGTGGCCGAGCGCGATCCAGTTGGTGGCGATCTCGTGCTGGGCGTCGGCCAGGGTGAGCTGGCCGGCGCAGACGGCCTTCTTGGCGGCGTTCTCGACCGGGTCCTTGTCGTTGTGCAGCCCCTTCTCCGGCCACAGGTTCGCGACCGCGTCCGGGGCCCCGCCGAGCTCCAGGGAGATCAGATGGTCCAGCTCGTAGTTGCCGGGTGNCGCGCCAGCGTAGTCGCCGTAGGCGGCAATCGCCTCGAGCTTGATCCTGTTCGTGACCGAGGTCGACGGGCGAATCGTCGCCGTCCACCCTGCCTTGCAGATCGTGGTGCCGATGGTCGCCTGGGTCACCGCCGGGTTGGTTGCTCCGGGGGAGCAGGCAGGGTCCGGCAGCTGGTCGTGGTCGCGGGCCTGGCAGTGCGCCGGGTAGTCGGTGGACGCGGCCACCGGCACCGTTGTCGGCGTCGACGCGAACGCGGCACCGCGCCCGGACGCCGAACTCCCGGTGGAGGTGCAGGCCGACAGGGTCAGGGCTGTAACCAGCGCGAACAGGGCGATGTACGGACGTGGCATGACACCGGATTCTGCCGACCCGCCCGCCGCGACCGCTACCGTCCAGCTCAGGGCGGGCGTCCGACCGGTGCGCTGTCGCTACCTGGCGGCGGACCCGGTGCACGTACGTCACGTGATGATCGTCAGAGGATCGTGTCCCGCGAGTCGTAGGCGTCCGGCCCCGGACCGGCCGAGTCGACCAGGACCGGGTCGGGGGCACAGTCCCGGCACCGCTCGCGCTGGTACGCCTCGCCCGGGACGTCGTTGTACCCGCCGATGATCGCGTCGCCGCAGCCGCGGCACTGACCGATCACCGCACAGCTCTGACACCGTTCCCGCCGCCCCGGAGTGCCCGGGGGCAGCGCGGTCACCCCGGGGATCAGCGCATCCCCACAGCCGACGCACTGCGGCGGCACCGCGTCATCCTCGTCGCTCCAGCCGTCGCGCTCCGGCCACACCAGGCCGTACAGGCAGGCCGCGCACTCCTCCGCGCCCGTGGCGGTCGTGCCCGGCACGAGCAGTGCCCCGCACCGGGTGCACTCCGCTCCGGCCACCGTGCCGTCGTCGAGCTGCTCCTGGTCCACGTTGACCCTCCCCGTCCTCGCAGTCGTCACCGTGATGATCCCGCGGCCGCGGGTCCTGCAGTCCCGGCACCGCCTCAGCCGGCCCGACACACGTCCGCGTACGCCGTCGCCGCCACATCCCGCACGACTGTCGGCCTCAGCCCGTACGGCGCGAGATCGATCCGGATCCGGACCGCCGCCGCGTCGTAGTCCAAGCCACTGTCGATCATCATGCAGACCTCCTGCGCGACGGTGGCGAGCGGTCCGAGAGGAATCGTCACGTCGTACAAGGTCTCCAGGTCGGCCTGCAGACCATCCACGCCGCGCCACACCGCCCCGTTCCCCGCCGGGGTGACGGCCGCAGCGGTGATCGTCGCTTCCACAGCAGTGGGAGACGGTGCCGGGGCCGCACGGCCATCCGTCGAAGTCCTACATCCACCGAGCAGCATCACCGCGACCACCACGATCACAGCTGCACCATGACCCCGCACGAACGTCCCCCCGACCCAGTATTTTCGATCTTGCTGTCGTAGATTCTCAACACTGTTGACTAACTCAAACCATGATCATCCCGAGTGCTCAACCATACGATGATCAAAAACCGCATCTGAGCCCGGCGACTCATCATGATCTTTTCGGTGTCGGCCGAATCGACGCTGTCGAACGGGGATCATGATGACCATGGCGGATCCGACCGTTACTGACCCTGACGTACGGCACATGCTCAAGCTGCTGGCGATGATCCCCGGCCCAGACGACGTCTGGTTCTGGAACCGGATCAACGAGGGCCGCTACCGCGGCCATCCATCCCTCGAGCCAGAGGAGTGGTCCGGCGAGGACACCAGAGGGTTCATCGATGGTGGCTACACCGTCAAAAAGATCATCGGGCATCTGCCGGGGACCCTGCGGGGCGAGGTCCAGGCCACGGGCCTGCTCGCCAGCTACCTGATCGTCTTTTTCGATCACGACTCGGACAGCCTGCGTCAGGCCATCGCTGTCCGAGTCGGCGAGGGCTTCAGCGGGTTGTTCGGCCAGCGGTGGATCGACGACATGCTCGCGACCGCCTGGCGGGTCTACGTCACCCATCCCGTCACCCCCCGGAAAGACCTCGCCGAGACCTGGCGTCGACGCGATCTGTAGCCGGACGTTCGTCACGTGACGAACGTCCGCGCAAACCGGGCGAGGACGTCGCCATGGCACGCCCGCGGGGCGCACCAGCAGCCCAGCGCCCGGCCGCGCAGCTCGGGGATCCGGGCGAGCAGATCGGGCCGGCCGGCGAGGTCATGCTCGTAGGCGGCGATCACCTCGGCCCGCTCGGCGTCGCCCGCGCCGGGGCGCAGCCGGTGCCTGTTGCCCCACACGGTGTCCCGGCCGATCCGCACCAGCAGACCGGCATCACGCAGGTGGCGCAGCAGCGGCGGGTACGGCTGGTACAGGCCCGGCAGGCGCACGACGACGGTCTCGCCGGCGGCCAGCCGCTCGAGGATCCGGACGTCCGGCGCCGCCAGGCCGTCGCCGGCGTCGTCGAACAGGCCGGGCTGCATCGGCACGAGCGGCATCACGTGTCCGCTCCACCTACCGGAGGGACGTGGCTGGGCCAGTAGTCGGCGATCGAGGCGTATGCCTCATCCCAGCCTTCCTGGTCGTGTATTGCACCGAGGGAGCACTGGCAGGTCGGTGGGTGCCGATCGGTAGCGAAGTACACCGCGATCGCCAGGGCGCGGTCCTGAGCGACCTCCCAGGCGATCCGCCGGAAGTCCTCGGCGGTGGTGACGATCGTTGCCTGTCGCCGTCGTCCCGCCTTGTCGGCGTCCAGGGCGGCGACTGCGACGCCGAGAGCAGCGTCCTTCGCCCGGCACAGGAGAGCTTCCAACTCGTCGACGCGCTGGCGGAGGGCATCGCGGTCCTGGACGACACGGACGTACTCGGCGGGCGGGATCGGGTCGGATGCGTCACGGATGGTCATGCGACACCTTCGAGGTGGTGGGCGAGGGCGGCCTCCAGCTCGGCCAGAGTCGGCCGGACGGTGCCATCCGCATGGGTCGGGGTGGGCGCGAGGTTCTGCGTGGCGCTCAGGGTCGTCTCCGTGGCCGCTGGGGACTGCTCGGACGGGACCGGCAGTCCGGCCGGACCCGTGACAGTCTCGACCTCCGCCGGGCCGGGCTGCAGGCTCTCGGCGTAGGCGCGGATCGCGGCAACGTCGTGGTCATGTTCGGCGTACACCTGGGCGGCGAGGGTGCGGACGAGGACGGGGCTGCGCCGGGACCGCTGGTAGACCGGGCTCGCCGCGACCGCGGCATCGACGATTCGGCCACGCAGGACGGTGCCGATCGCGTCGTCGATCGCGTCGTGCCGGGCCGCCACGGCGGTGGTGTCGTCCGCGGCCGCCCGGTGCTGCTCGGCCGCGCGGGCCCGGGCCAGCCGTTCGGTCTCCCGTCGGATCTCCGCCTCGACAGCGGCGGTGTACCGGCGGCACGCGGTGCACGGGCACACCGCCGGCGACTCCGGCAGGACCGCCGGTTTCCGGTCGTCGCCGGTGTGCAGCCGGTGCTGCATCAGCCCCTGCGGATGGTCGATCCGTCCGGGCAGGTCGGCGAGCAGGTGGTCGGCGAGCACCGTCGGATCCCAGCCGTCCGCGAGCGCCGCGGCGACCGGGGCAACGAGCAGCGCCCGGGCACGGTCCCCGATCCGGACTCGCTCGTGGCCGGCGACGACCTCGAGCACGGCCCGCACAGCCGCCGACGTCTCCAGATCGGCCGGGTCGGTGGTGTTCGTAGTCGAGGTTGATTCACCACCACCACCGCCTGGCACGGCGACCAACAGCGCGGTCTGCGCAGGCGCCGGCGACGGTGGTGGTTCTTTATTGAGGTTCTTTACATGAGGGGAACCGGACATGGGTGTCCGGTCGTCAGCACCACCACCGGACGCTGATGTCCGGTCGTCGATGTCACCACCAGACACCAGTGTCCGGTCGTCGATGCCTGACCACCGGACACTGGTGTCCGGTCGCGGGGCATCGGCGGGGGGCGGGACGACCGGCATCGGCAGCGCCTGGACCGAGGGCATCCGCGCGGCGTAGGCGGCCTGGGGATGGCTCTTGCGACGGTTGTTGTGCCGGCGGGTCAGCTCGATCAGCCCCCGGGTACGGGCCTCGTCCAGACACCGCTGCACCTGCCGCTCGCTCACCCCGACCTCGGCCGCCAGCACGGCGTTCCCGGGCTCCCCGTCGCGGCCCGGCAACCCATCGCGCCACTTCATGTGGCGGGCCAGGCGCATCAGGACAGCCTTGCCGGTGGGCGTCGACATCTCCGCGTACACGGTGTCCTCCCACCGAGGACGACTCACCCACTCCCCCGGCGGCAAAGGCAGATCCTCGTGGTCACGCGGCGCGCTCACAGTGCCCCCCCCGCGTCGAGGTACGCGGGTTTGACGAGACGCAATATTGCCGGCCGTGACCGGCATGACGCGGGGCGCGGCAGATGTCCGAGGCGGGAGGTAACACGCCTGAACGAATGGGCGGACTCAGTGGCCAGCAGACGCTGGCGCGTGGCATCGTTGAACACGCAGCTGCTTCCTCGGGAGAAGGGGCGGCACCATGCGGGATCACTCGGGCTGGCACCCGGGCCCCGCGCATTCGTAGACGAGGGCCGCGCCTGGCAGCGCGGCCCTCGTTGCGTTACGAGGCCATGGGCACCGCCACGGGCAGCGGTGGCTCGCCGAGCTCGGGCACCATCACGTCGAGCGCGGCCACGAGGTAGTCCGTGCGGGTCGCGCCGGCGGCCGCGGCCGCCGCGTCGATCCGCGCGAGCAGGTCCGGGGACAGCCGCAGCAGCACCGACCGCCGCGGGCCGTGGCTGATATCCGGTGACTTCGGCATGGGGGATGTCTACCGCAGTCCGTCCGGATGCTGACGGACCTACCACCGGCGTGTTGCGCGGGATATCAGTGGTCGCTACGTGCCGAGGCCCGGCACCCCTGTGGTGGGATGCCGGGCCTCGGGTCGTCGTGATCGGTGTCGTCATCGTCCTGTCATGGGTCGGCGGCAAAGGTCGGTGTGGCGTCTGAGGGTCAGAGGGCGGTGCCGAGTGCCAGGGCGGTGAGCAGGGCGCCGGCGCCGGCGAGGGCGAGCAGCGCCCGGCGGATCCGCCGCCATTTCCGGCCGGCCAGCCCGGCGAGGTGCTGCAGGTGCGCGACCCGCGGGGCCGGGTCCAGGGCCAACGCGGCGAGCGCGGCCGCCAGTGCCGCGGCGCCGCCCTCGCCGGATGGGTAGCGGCGGATCGACGCCCACGAGACCGGCGGTGGCTGGCCGGGGCCGTCCGGAGTGAGGTCGGGCAGGACCGCGGAGCCGAGCAGGGCCAGACCTGCGGCGGCGGCGAGGACCGCCGCCCACCAGACCACCTGGGCGGCGGCGGGCAGGCTGCCCGGGGTCCAGTCCCCCGCCATGAGGGCGGCGAGGCCGACCGCGGCGAGCGTCGCGGCCGCGCCGGCGATCCCGAGGGCGGTGCTGTTGGCGCGGGCGAGCTCCTCACGCACGGCGGCGTGCTGACGGTCCAGCTCGGCGAGCAGCGCCAGGTCGTCGGTCGGGGCGGTCATCGGCCGATCCCGGAGACGCCGAGGGTGCGCAGGATGAGCCGCTGGACGTGGCCCAGCGTCGTCGTGGGGTTGTGCTGGTAGGCGACCAGCGCCTGCCCGGGGTCGACCCGGGNCGGGTCGATGTCGAGGGCCAGGGCGAGCTCGTCCGCCGCGGCGAGCGCGAGCAGGGACGGGTCGTCGTAGGGGTGGCGGTGGTCGGCCAGCGCGATCGCGCCGAGGACGTCGACGCGGCCGTCGTTGTCCTCGATCTCGTACCGGGACCAGCCCCGCTCGGTGAGGGCGAGTAGGGCGCCGGCGAGCAGGGCCTGCGGGGTGGTGACCGGGCCGGCCGCCTGGTAGCGGGGGTGGCCGGTGCGCAGATCCGGGCCGATGGTCAGGACGCCGGGGATGGATCCGGTCTGCCAGAGCACCCAGTGTTCGGTGTGGTCGAGCGCGGCCGCGGCCGTCGGCGCGGTCACGCCGGCCGGGGAGTGCAGGGCCAGGGTGAGGATCGTGGCGGCCTGGACGTCGTCCAGCGCGGCCGCCGGCGGCGACGTGGTGGTCGCGGTCGTCATGCCGGGTCTCCGATCAGGGCGAGGGTGCCGGCGCTGGTGGCGCCGGTGACGGCGACCCGGGGCCGGCGACGGGCCGGGCCGGGCGGGACGGCGGGCGCGGGCTGCCATCTGGTGGGCGGCTGCGACTCGGCGGGCGGCACAGTCGGCGCGGGCGCGGGCTGCGGTCCGGCGTCCGGCGTGGCCGGTGCCGGTGCGGGCGTGGGTGCCGGCTGCGGCTCGCCCGCCGGCGTGGTGGGGATGGCGGGCGTGGGGTGGTGGTGGGGCGGCGCGGTGGCCGCGGCCAGCGCGGTCGGGTAGGTCTCCCGGGCGCCGCAGCAGGACCAGGTGGCGGTGGCGGTCATCGGGAGGCCGTCTCGACCGGGAGGTCCCAGCGGTAGCCGAGGCCACGCGCTGTGCTGATGACCTCGAGGGGGGCGAGGTGGCGGCGGATGCGGCGGATGTGTTCGGTGACCGTGGAGGGGTCCTGGTACTGGGTGCCCCACACCTGCTTGAGCAGGTGTTTGCGCTCGAGCATCCGGCGCGGCCGCAGCGCGAGGTAGGCGGTGAGGTCGTATTCGCGGCGGGTCATCGGGACGNCCACGCCGTCCACGCGGACCTCCTGGGCGGGCAGGTCGACCAGGAGCCGGCCGTCGGCGTACCGCAGCACCTGCCGGGTGGGGCGTCGCCGGTCCGCCGCGGTGTCCTGGGCCGCCGGCGGGGGGGTGGGCGTCTGGTCGAGCGTGCCGGTGATCTGGAGGGCGGCGGTCAGCTCGACCACGGCGTCGGTGAGCGCGACCACCGCGGCGGTCAGCTCGGTCGGGGTGTCGGGTCCGAGGGGGGTGCGGATCGGGATCGGGACGGTCATGATGGGGGCCTCTCGTCTGTCTCTGCTGGTCTCTGCTGGTGGGAGCGGGTGAGGGGCCCCGGCGCGGCGATGCTGTCCAGGCATGGGCGCCGCGCCGGGGGCGTACTCAGCTGCTGCTGTCGGCGTAGTCCGCGGCGGTCTCGCCGGCGGGGACGTCGGTGTGGTCCGTCCCGTCGTCCGGCCCGTCGATGTCGCCGGCGTAGAGCTCGCCGTCGTCCTCCAGCCCGTCGGGGTCGACGTCGTCGAGGGCGCCCTGGACGAGCACGTCGGCCTCGTCGAGCAGCTCGTCCACGCCGGTGACCGGCGCGGCGTCCGCCGGGCCGAGCATCCGGGCGACCCACGCCTCGGTGGCCGCGCGGTGGCGCCGCGCGGCGTCGGCGATCCGCGCGGGCAGCGGCCCGGTCGGCGCGGTGTCGTCGACGTGGACGATCTGGACCCGGCTGGCGTGGTCGTAGGTGTACTGGCCGGCGCGGGCCAGCACGGCCGGGTCGGTCAGCGCCAGCACCTCGCGGCCGCCGGCGATGGCGATCCATCCGCCGTTCCCGAGGCGGCGCGAGGCGGCCGACGCGGCGGCCTCGGCCTCGGTGGCGGGGCGCAGCCGCCGGGGCCGGTCGGTGGTCTGGCCGTCCAGCGCCCACAGCCAGCCGTGGCGGGTCGGGGGCAGGGTGGTGTCGGCCGGGCGGGTGACCCGGTCCAGCTCCTGGAGGGCCATTCCCGCGACGCCGAGGGCGCCGGCGGTGAGGGCGACGTCCCGCAGGACCGTCATGCTGATGCGGATCATGGTGTGTCCTCTCTCGTGGTCGTGCTGGTGGATGGAGTGCGGCAGGGGGGCCGTAGCGGAGGTCAGGCGGGCGGGGTGGTGATGGTGATGACGGCAGTCCAGGAGGCCCACGTCCCCTGATCGCCGGTGAACGCGCCTATCAGGGCGCCGGCGCCGGGGGTGGGGTCGAGGCGGATGTCGTGCCATCCGCCGGCGGTGTCGTCGCGGACCTCGTCGGCGGGGGCCAGGAGCTGGGCGACCCCGGCGGGCGTGAGCACCGGGGAGATCGGGGTGTGGGGGTAGGCGGCCCGCAGGATCTGCTCGTGGTCGAACGCCAGGCCCTCGGTGAGGGCCCGCTCGACGGGCACCCACTCGGCCGCGGCGGCGTCGTCGCCGGCGGCCGGTGTCGGCAGGTCGTGGAGGTGGGTCCGGTAGGCCCAGGTGGCGTACCGGCCGCGCGGGTCCCGGCCGGGGTCGGCCCAGACGCCGACCAGGGCGAGGTCCTCGGCGTGCAGCCCGGTCTCCTCGGCCAGCTCCCGGCGGGCGGCGTCCTCGGGACGCTCGCCCGGGTCGATGTGGCCGCCGGGCAGCGCCCAGCGGCCCTCGAACGGGGCCCAGCCGCGGCGGATCAGCAGCACGTGCGGGGTGCCGTCCCGCTCGGACAGGGCAACGACGTCGGCGGTCAGCCGCGCCATCTCGGTGGTGATGTCGGTCATCTCGGTCCTCTCGGGTTGTGCAGGGATGGGCGTCGGGGTGGTCAGTGGCGCCAGCCGGGCGGGATGGCCAGCTCGAGGGGCAGGGCGAGGACCTCGGCGTTGCGCCAGACGTATTCGCCGCGTGGATCGCCCCAGGGGCGGATGACGTGGACGGTCTGGCCGGGTGAGTCCGCCCAGGGCTGGCCGGAGTACTGGTGCCGGTCGGGGGTGGACTCCCACTGCTCGCGGGTGGTGTCCGGTTGGAAACCGGGCGCCAGGTACCAGCCCAGGCAGACCAGGGCGTGCTGCGGGTCCTGCAAGGCGCGCAGGGCGGTGGAGGTCTCCCAGACCAGGTCCCCGGGCTGCGGGTGCTCCATCCGCTGGCGTATCTCGGTCGCCACCCCGGCACGCCGGTCGGCAACGCTGATCGTGGTGCGCAGCAGGCAGGCGGCGGCGATGAGCCGCTGGGCCTCGGTCATGCCGGCCGCGGCCGGCGGCAGGGCGGGCCTGCGGCCGCGTATGCCCATGTCAGCCACGTCCGCGGGCGGCCGCCGGGGCCGGGTCGAGGTGGACGTGGGGTGCGGCGGTCAGGTGGCGGGCGGCGTCGGTCTGGGTGAGGTGCCAGCCGCGGAACGGCTGCGGGTGTCCGGGCAGGTAGCCGGTGCCGGGCAGGTCGGCGGGGAGCCGGGCGGGGTCGGCGGGCACGCCGGGTGGGACCGGGGCCTGGCCGGGCAGGCGCAGGACGGCGAGGTTGGCCTGGGAGAGCTGGTCGCGTAGCTGGGGGTGGATGGTGGCCGCGGACGGATCGCCGGTGATCACGACCAGGGCGACGGCGGCCTTCCGGCCTTCGCGGGCGATGCGCAGGGCGGCGCGGGTCAGCGCAGAGGTCGACGAGGCGAACAGGCCGTGGGTGTCCTCGACGATCAGGATCAGTCCGGGCTGGTCGGGGGTGGGCTGGTGCAGGGCCTGCTGCTTGAGGCCGTTGCAGACCTGCCGGTAGTGGAGATGGGCGACGGCGTCGTCGAGCTGGGCTCCGAGGTCGCGGGGGTTCAGCGCGGCGCGTGGGGTGTTGTACATCAGGGCGGGCAGGTCGCTACCGCCGTGGGGGTCCGTGGTCCACAGGGCGATCTGGCCGGTGCCTGCGGCGGTGACGGCGAGCTGGGNGGCCAGGGNGCTGGTCCCGCTCGCGGGGCCACCGATGATCAGGCCGCTGTGCAGCCCGTAGCCGGGGGTGATCAGTGGCCACAGTGCCGGGGTGCGGTCGGCGTGGAGGCCGATGATCGCGCTGCCGGTGGCGGGGTCGTAGGCGGCGTGCGGGCCGGGGTAGGGGTGCACGGCGCGCAGCCGGGCGGGCAGCTCACCGGCGGGGGNGCGGGNCCTCGAGAACAACATCGGATCGGGTCCTTTCCTGGCAGGGATGTGGGGGATGGACAGGCGTGCTGTGTGGGTCAGGTCGGGCGGGAGCCGGCCGCGTCCTGGCTGGCCTGGTCGAGGTGGACGCGGGGTGCGGCAGCGGCCAGCTGGGTGGCGGTGTCCGCGTCGAGGTGGTGGATCCGGATCGGCCGGGGGTCGCCGGGGGTCAGGGCGACCCCGGGCTGTTCCAGGACCGGCGGCGGGGTGGGGTTGGTGGAGCTCATGGGTGGTGTCCCTCTCTGCGGGGCTGGTGCGGGGTGGGCGGTCAGGGAGTGAGGGCGGGCCGGGCGGCCGTGGCGAGGCGCAGTGCGGTGTGCAGCAGCTCGGTGCCGGCCGGACGACCCGTGGTCTGGGTGAGGTGGCGGTCGGCGGTGTCGGCGGCCAGGGCGACGGCGGCGGCGGTCAGAGCGAGGCGTAGGGCGTCGGCGCGCAGTCGGCGGAGTAGGCGGTGGGTCATGAGGCGGTCCTCTCGCTGGTGGGGGTCCAGGTGCCGTGGAGGTCGTTGTTGACCAGGCCGGCCTTTTTCAGGGCGTTGAGGATCGTGCGGGTCTGGGTTTCGGACAGGCCGGCTGCTTCTTGGATCGCGCCTTTGCGGACGACGCCGTTGCATATGAGCTGGTAGATGGCTTGGTGGGAGGGGGTGCGCAGCACGGGATGCGCGGTCGCTGCGGGTGCGCCGCCGAACGTGGGTGCGGGGGGAATGTCGCCGAGGCCGAGGGCCGCGGGCGCCGGGCTGACGGGCGCAGCGGGCGTGGCGGGCGCGGTCGGGGTCGGGCGGGGTGTGGGGATGGTGATGGTGGGGCGGGTGCGGGGCTGGTGGAGGGCGGCGGCAAGGGCGGGATCGGCGGCGGCGAGGGTGGCGATGAGGTCGGGGTCGAACGCGGCGATCTCGTCGGCCAGCGCCGCCTTCGCGGCGTCGCGGCGGGTGTGCCGGTCGCGGTAGCCGTCGCCGAGCATCGCGAGCACGGCCGGCTCGAGCTGGGTGGTACGCGGGGCGGCGGCGGCGAGCGCCGCGACGACGACGTCGGGCTCGTAGTGGCCGCGGAACGGCGCGACGCGGGCGTCGTCGCCGCCGATGTAGCCGATGCCAGGCACCGGCGGCAGCGTGGAGGAGTCCAGCTGCAGCGAGGGCAGCATCCCGCCGGAATTGCTGCCGGTGCGCAGCGCCACGGTGTTGAACGCGGCGAGGTTCGCGCGTAGCGCGGGCAGGCTGCCGTACGACTCGACGCCGGGGTACTGGGTGGCCAGCCACAGTCCGGCGCCGCCCTTGCGTTCCTCGCGGGCGAGGCCGTCGGCGAGCTTCGCCATCCGGCTGCCCTGGGTGAGGACCTTGTGGCACTCGTCGATGATCAGGATGACGAGAGGTCCGGACTCCAGGGGATGCGTGGACCGCGGATACAAGCCGTTGATCTTGGTGCGGATGGTGACCAGGTCCGTGAGCGCCTCGAGCTGGAGCTCGATCTCGTCGGGGTCGGTCGCGGGCCAGTCNCAGCAGGCCAGTAGGCCGGGCAGGCTGGATCCGCCCTGGGGGTCGCCGACCCAGACCAGCACGTTGTTGTACTGCAACGACAGACCGAACAGTTCCAGGACCCGGGATTTCCCGGCGCCGGACGCGCCGACGACGGTGCCACCGAGGGCACCGAACCCCGGTTTGAACACGCGCACCGTGGCGTGGGCGAGGTCGGGGTAGACGCCGATCCGGACCTCGCCGGTGGTCGGGTTGTAGGCGTGGCGGACACCGGGGTAGGGGTGGACCTGCCGCAACGGGTTGCGGTCGGCGTCGGTGATCAGGAGGGTGGCCCGGTCCGCCCCGCCCGGGTGGGTGTCGACGCTGACCTGGTCGAGGGGCATGCCGAGACCGGAGGCGATGAGCGGGCTGGCGTCGATCGCGGACTTGGTGGACTGGCGGCCGGGTTCGAGGCGGATCGTCCAGGTGGTGCCGGTGCGGACCGCGGCTTGTTCGGTCAGCCGGCTGCCGGGCAGGGCCCGGCCCTGCGCGGCGATCGTCTCCGCCCACACCGCGGGGATCAGGTCCTCCCACGCCGGCGCCGGCGGCTCGGGTTCCGGGTCGGGTTCCGGGTCGGGCTGGGGGGCGGGGGCGACGGTGGGGATGTGGTGGCGCCGCCAGACAGGCGCGGCGGCGGCGAACCCGCCGCCGACCAGGGCCACCGCGGCCCAGCCCCCCGCTCCCTGCACGGCGGCCCACGCCAGCCAGAGGTCGCCGCCGGCGACCAGGACCAGCAGATAACGCCGGGCACGGCGCCGCGCCGGGCTGCCCGCGACCGTGGCCCGCCGGATCCGCCAGCCACCGACGGCCAGCACCCCACCGGTCCAGCCAGTGACGGTCCAGCCCAGCGCGCCGGGCAGTCCCGCCCCTGCCGCGCCGGCGACCCACAGCACGCCGATGAGCAGCAGCGGGGTGGTCTGCGCGTGCAGCCGCAGCCCGACATCGGGGGGCTGGGGCAGCCGGTCGGCCAGCCTCTGCCGCACAGGGGCGCGCGGACGGTCCGGGGCACTGGTGGGCTGCACGGTCACGGGGGGCTCCTTCCTGGCGGTCGGACGGGAGACGAGAGGGGGTCCTGGCGACTTCCGCACAGACCCGAACGTGCGTTCGGGTCCGGCGGGAGTGGTCAGGCGCGGCGGTACCAGTCGATCGCCGCAGCACCCGGGGTGCTCGCGACGGCCTCCTCCATCAGCCGGTGGGCCTCCAGCGCCGCGGGCACGGCGTCGGCGGCCGCGGCGAGCTGCTCCGCGACGTCCTTGGCCGTCGCGNCCGCGCCGCTGGCGGCTTCGAGGGCCGTGGCGAGCTGCTCCGCGGTGTCCTTGGCCGTCGCGATCGCGGCGAGGACCTTCTCGTCCGCGAGCTGCGAGGCGGTCAGGTAGGTGGTGGACAGCTCGATCCGCTGCGTGATGTCGGTCGTGACGTGGCCGGCGAGGGCGTCGTAGGAGGTGCCGGACGTCTCGATCCGCGACGCGATGTCGCTGCGCGCGTGGCCGGCAAGCTGCTCGTAGTACGTACGGGTCGACTGGATGTTGGTGGTCTCACCACTGCCAGTAGTCATGAACGGGGCTCCTTCGAGGGCGGGGATCCCGGCCGCGGTCGCGGCCGAGTCGTGCGCCATCAGCCCGAGGGGTGGGCTGGTGGGGTCGGGGGACGGGCCGGCGGCCTCGTCGGAGCGGACGAACGTCGGCCCGTCGACGCGGAGGCCGTCTTGGTCGAGCCAGCCGGTGTAGCCGGCGTGGCGCTCAGCGAAGAACCGGCCGGTCGGGCAGCCCAGGCGGTGATCGGCGGCTCGTGCGCTGACCAGCCGGCCGTCTCGGTCGGCCGCGACGCACTCGGTGCAGGCCGCCGTGGCCTCGGCGTCCCGGGCGGCCTGCTCGGCGGCCACGTCGGTCGCGGTCCGCTCGACCCGGTAGCGAGCGCTGATCCACTCGGCGATCAGCGTGTCGCGCTGCGCGGCGGTGTAGGTGTCCCAGGGCAGGCCCGACATGACGCCCCGCTGCTCGTCGACGGTGAGGTCGGACCAGCAGCGCGGGGCGACGATCTCGGCGTCGGATATGTCGTCGTCCGCGGTCGGCGTCGTGGCGCCGGCCGGCGTCGGCGTGGGAGACGCCGGTGGGCCGGTGCGCCAGGTCGGATCGTCGTGGCGGGCCTGCGCGGTGAGGATGTCGGCGGTGCTCACCCGGTACAGGCCATAGCGGACGCGCAGGTGGGCGCGGACCGCGGCGGCGGCCTCGTCCACGCTGAGGTCCCCCCACTCCCGGCCCGCGGCGCGCACGTCGGCGACGATGCCGCGCTGCTCGTCGACGGACAGCTCCGACCAGCAGCAGGGTGCCTGCCGGCCAGGGCCGTCGCCGCGGCTGTCTGCCGGCTGGGACGGGCGGTCGGTGGTGTCCTGCCGGCCACCGGCCGGCGGGGTCGACGGTGTGCTCGGCTCCCCCTGGGGGCGGGGTCCGGGGCCGGCGACCCACACGGTGGGCCCGTCCCAGGGGCGCCAGCGGCCCCGGTCGGCGCGGGTGGTCCGGCCCTGATGCCAGCCGGCCCGCCAGCCGTCCCCGGCGGCCTGCCAGATGCTCCCGGCGGCCTGGGCGACGCCGCCGGCGGCGGCCTCGACCCCGGCGGCGGCGGTGTCGGTCACGGTGGGCCGGGCCGGGCTGGGGGGCAGGGGCCGGCCGAGCAGGGCGGCCTTGCCGTGCCGCCAGGTCTGGCGGGAGGCGTGGACGATCGCGTAGGTCAACGCCCACAGCAGCAGCAGCTCCATCAGCGCACCCCGAGGGTGTGCTGCAGCACGGTCGCACCAGCACCGCTGATGATGGTGATCGCGCTGGTGACGACCGACCCGACGCTGCCCGGGATCGTCGCGGCGACCGCGGGCAGGGTCAGCCCGACACCGAGGGCGCCCAACTTCTCGGGACGGCGGGGACGGTCCCGGCCGGCCCGGCCGGTGCGCCCGGATCCGATCGCCCGCGGCCAGCCGTAGACGTCGCCCTGCCCGCGGCCGCGGCCCAGAGCGCCGGCCCGGGTGCGGGCGGAGGCCAGCGCGGCGAACGTGTTCTCGTCGGGGATGAGCTGCAGCACGTAGTAGATCGCCAGGACCAGGGCCAGCGCACCGGGCACCGCCCCGCCCAGCGTCGTCCGGGTGACCTCGTTGATCACCATGTTGGCGGCGTGGGTTCCGGCGTGGATCGCGGTGTACAGCCAGCCGCGAGACAGCGCCGCGCCGGCGAGCAGCGCCAGCAGCGCCGCGACGCGCGGCACACGGCGCTGCCACAANAGCAGCCCGATCACGAACAGGGGGATCGCCGCCGAGACGGCACCAGGGTTGGTCAGGTGCAGCGCCTGGGCCTGCACCGGCGCGAACGCGGACACGGACACGGTCTGGGACATGGGGGTCTCCTCGGGTCAGAGGTGGGAGGGGTCGGTGTAGGTGGCGATCAGTGCGGTGATGCTGCGGACGTAGCCGCGGGTCTCCGCGATCGCGGGCACGGCGCCCGCGGCGTCGACCGGGCCGGGGCCGCAGTTGTAGGCGGCGATCGCCAGCTCCGCGCGGCCGCCGTAGCGGGCCGCCAGGGCGCACATCAGCCGGCCCTGCGCGGTGATCGCATCGGCCGGGTCCCACGGGGAGGCGGTCCCGTCCCCGTCGGCGTCCACCGCCCAGCTGCGCCAGGTCGCGGGCATGAACTGCGCGATGCCCTGCGCCCCGACCGCCGAGCGGGCGTTCGGGTTGAACCCGGACTCCTGGGCCAGCTGCGCGGCGAGCAACGCCGGGGTGATCTGCGGGCACTGGCCGCCGGCGCGGTCGATCCACGGCCGCAGCGCGGCCGGGACCGGCGCGCCGGGCGCCAACGGCCCGCCCGCCGGCCCGCCGCCCACCAGCGGGACCAGGCCCGCGACCGCGGCAACCGCGACCAGCAGGCAGGCCACGACCAGCCGGCGACCCAGCCACCAGGCCACCACCGCGGCGGCGACCAGCCCGACCAGCGGCCAGCCCGACTCGACGGTCAGCGGGGTCATCGCAGCACCGCCAACGCCACCAGGCCGNCCAGCAGCACGGCCAGGCCCAGGCGGGCCGGACGCTGGAACAGCCAGGCCACCAGGTAGCAGACCAGGCTCACCGGAATCGAAATCGCCCACTGGTAGACCTGGNCGGCGCGGCGCCAGCCGTCGGCGTCCTCGGCGCACCACGGCGCCTCGCGGGCGTAACGGACCAGATCGGCCATCGGCGGCTGCGGCGCGGACCAGGGCGACGGGGTCTCCCCCACCGCCACGTCCCACACCCGCGCCACCCGCGCCCGCACCGGCAGCAACTCCGGCGCCACCAGCTCCGTCGACACGGTCGTCTCCGGTGTCCACCCCGCCGCCTCGGCGCCGCCCGGGCAGCCGGCACGGTGCGCCTGACCGGCGGCCGCCTGACACACGCAGCCACTCACCACCCCCACCCCCCATCACCAGACGTGACGATCAGGGGCGCGGGGGTCGGCGCGGTTTGACCGCGGTCGGCCCTCGCGTGTACGCGCGGGCGCGCGTCGGTGCGCGTGGTTGCCGGCCCCCGCCAGCCCGCCGGCGCCGACCGCGGACCGCGCAGCGCGGTTTCCGCCGCTGTTTCACCGACCGTGACCGTCAGGACGGCCGATCCGGTCAGGGTTGGGCGCGCAACTCGGCCTCGTGCAGCCGGGCGACCGCCTCCTTCACCGTGCGCAGCAGCAGGTCCACCTCCCGGCCGACCGCCGGCTCCGGGGCGTGCACCAACGCGCCGCGCAGATAGTCCACGGCCACCCCGACCTGATCCGCCGGCCGGCCGCGGCGCACCCGCGCCAACTCCCGATCGAACCGGGCCTGCCGCCGAGCGTGCCGGGCTCGCACCCGCTCCACCCACGGCCGCGGCGCCCGCGCCTGCCCCCGCGACATCCACCCTCCACGTGATCGTCATGACCGTGCTCCCACCAGCTCGCCGGCCTCGCTGTCCGAGACAGCCGGCTCCGAGACAGCCGGCTCCGAGACGACCGACGCAGGGCCGGCGGGCGCAGAGCCGGCGCCGTCGTCCGACGTCGTCGCCGTGGCATCCCGCTCCCCCGACCCGACCGGGTCCGCCTCGACCGCACCGCCGCCGGACACCACCGCGGCCGGGCCGGCCGGGGCCGGGCCGGCCGGGGCCGACTCGGTGACGGCGGTGTCCCGCGCCGCCCGGGCCCGAGCGGCGTCCAACGCGTCCCGGGCTGTCCCGGCCGCCGGCGCCGGCGCGTCGCGCAGGGCCCGCAGCACCGTGCGGCCGTAGTCCCGCGTCCCGAACTCCCGATCAAGATCGGCGCCGGACGGGTCACGGCCCTCGGCCCGCTCCTGGAGCACCCAGGCCGTCATCTCCGCCCGCCGAGACGTTGTCCCGGTCGACCGAGACCGAGACGTCCCGTCCCGCCCGGCCGCCGTCTCGGCGACCGCGGTTCGAGACGACCCGGACCGAGACGCCGACCGGGACATCTCGCTGCGGGACGTCTCGGCGACCGCGGTTCGAGACGACCCTGAGCGAGACGGGAGAGCGGGACGAGACGGCGCCGNGTCGGACACCGCGGTCGTCTCGGTCGGCATCACCGGCGGGAGTTCCGGCGCCTCGAACGTCTCGGTCGAGACCGCGGTGTCCCGCTGCTCCCCGGCCGGCAGCGCCGCGGCCTCCCGATGCGGCAGCGCGGTTTCGGGCAGGGCCGTGGTGTCCGGGCCGGCTATGAGCCGCGCCGACCGATCCAGGCGGATCTGCGCGACCAGACGCTGCAACTCCTGGCGGGTCGCCGCATCAATCGCCGGGTCGGTGACCGCCAGCACGTGGCGGCGCCACGCCGGGATCTCGTGCACCGGGTCCAGCAGCAGCCGGATCCCCCGCAGCGGCGGCGCCGCAGGCCCCCGATCCCGCGGCGGCGGCAGTTCGTTGCGGCCGGACAGCACCGCCTTGCGCAGCTCGACCAGCAGCCGTTCGAACGCGATCCCGGCGAACGTCGGCACCGCGCACGCCACCACCACCGTGGTCAGATCACCACTGGTGCGGTTCCACGCGTTCAGCCCGTTGCTGGCGACCGACGCGCCGACCGCCATCACGGTCGCGACCCGCGCCCCGAACGACCCCCGGCCATCCAACGCGGCGTTGAGAGCGATCGCGCCCAACGCGACCGGCAGGCCGTCCGCGGCCAGCGGCAGCAACGACGGCGCATGGAACCCCAGCCGTGTCGCGAACGCCTTCTGCTCCCGGTACGACCACACCGCGCCAGCCGCCCACACCGCGGCGATCAACACCAGGCCGACGATCATCGGAATGCTCAGCGACGGCTTCCCGGGCCGATCTCCCTCCGCATCCGCGGGTGAGACACCGGCCCGATCCCGCCCGCTCACGACAGCCACCCCCCGCCCAGCAGCACCACCGCGACGGCGAGCAGCGCCACCAGGGCGACGTCCTGGACGGCTTCGGCGAGCCGGGTCCACCAGTGGAAGGGCCAGTCGTCCGGGTCGGGCGGGGCCAGTACGGCCACCACCACGTCACCCGCACGCCGGGCCAGCACCGCCCCCGCGACCAGCGCCGCAGCATGCCCCCCGGTCCCGGTCTGCCACAGCAGCCCCTCGGGCCAGGACCAGTCCAGCCCGGCCCGGCCCAAGCCGACCAGGTGCACCAGCAGACCGGCCACGGCCAGCCCGACCATCGCCACCGCGGCGTTGAACAGCAGACCGTCCACCAGCCCGGCCAGGCGCCGCCGCCACCGTGCCACCGGCCAGACCGGCACGGGCAGCCGGCCGTGCTCCCGCCACGACTCGCCAGGGAAACGCGTGCGCCATACCGCCCGCCGTGGTGCCAGCCGGATCGCGGCCACCTCCACCAGCTCGTCATGCACCGCCTCGGCCAGCTCACCGGCCGTGCTGTGCAGCGACACCCGCACCGCCGGCGACTCCACCGCCGACGCGGGACGCTCCTCGACAATCAGCAGCAGCCGGCCCGCCGAGGTGGCACCGGCGACCGCGAGCCGGCCCGGCACCGACAGATCCGGAGCCCCGTCCGCCAACCCGACCGTGCCGGACAGCTCGGCGAACAGATCCCACAACGACGGCACCATCTCCGCGACCTCGATCTCCGTCGCCAGCGCCGCCGACACCGGCGTCATCACCGTGTCCCGCCCGGCCATCACGCCACCGCCGCGATCGACGGGACGGTGGGGACGGGGGCGCCATCGGAGGCGGGGGCGGCGGCAGAGGTGGCGGCGATGGTCACGTCCATCGCCGCGGACAGCAGCGCGGCACCGGCCTGGCGCATCCGCGCGGGACGGGGCAGGCACAGCCGGTCGAGCGCCGCGGACATCGCGCCCTCGGCGCCGAGCGCGGTCACGGCCGCGGTGTGGACGTCGTCGGTGCCGCCGGCGGCGATCGTGAGCGCGACCGCGGCGACGGCCTGGCCCTCATCGGCGGCCGCGGCCAGCGCCTCCCGCAGCCCGTCGTCGCCCGCGGCGACCCGGCGCAGCCAGGCGTCAAGGCGGGCGACCTCGATCAGGTAGACGCCGTAGGCATCCCGGTAGGCGGCGTATGCATCCTCGTCGGTCATGACGTCACCGCCCGGCGGCTGGCCTGCCGGCGTAGCGCACGGCGCTCGTCCTCGGACAGCCCGCCCCAGACACCGGAGTCCTGCCCGGTGTCCAACGCCCAGGCCAGGCAGTCCGCCGTCACCGCGCACCGGGCGCAGACGGCCTTGGCCTCCTCGACCTGGCGCTCGGCCGGGCCGGTCGTACCAATCGGGAAGAACAGCTCGGGGTCCTCGTCCCGGCACAGNGCCTTGTGGCGCCAGTCCATCAGCCCGCCACCTCCCCCGACACGGGCAGGGAGCCAGGCAGACCAGCAGGCACGGAGCGCCGGGCCGGGGTGATCAGCGCCATGGCCTCCGCGGCCGACAGCGACGGATCCACCACACGGACCACGTCGAGCAGGGTCATCAGTGTCGACTTACCGGCACCGACACCCCCGATCACAGTCGGGCCAGCGGGTCCCTCAGGGACGAAAAAGTCGGGGTCGCCGTCACGGCACAGGGCACTGTCGCGCCAGTCCACGAGGGACGGGATGGGGGTTGGGGCAGGATCGAACATGGGTCTGTACCTCCCGGTGCTGTCGGGGGCTCTGCGGATCAAGGCGTCCGGCTGGTGCTGCAACACCAGCCGGACGCCGTCTTAGGGCTACCCTTGTGGAGGGTAGGCTCGTGCCAACGGACGGTCAATGGGGTAGCCCTAGAAAATTTCGGGCCTGCTCTCAGAGCTAGACCTAGACTGTCGTCATGACACCAGCTGAACCGCCGTACCAGGCCATCGCGGCTGATCTGCGCGCGGCGATCTTGGCTGGTACATACCAGCCAGGGACCGCCATCCCGCAGATCGTCGACCTCCAGGAGCGGTACCAGGTCAGCCGGCAAACAGTCCGCAACGCGGTCCGTGTCTTGAAAGACGAGGGCCTGGTCTGGGCACGGCGCCGACATGGGACCGTCGTTCGCGAGCTGCCGTCTCAGGCGCGCCGGGCTGTCCGGTCCCGCCAGATGCACCGCGACGACTTCGGCTATTACTCCGACCCCGAGTCGGCGGACTGGCGGTCGCTCGGGCCTACCGTCGTTTCGTGGTCGCCGGCCCCGGCCGACGTCGCCGATCTGCTCGGCGTTGAGACGACCGCGAACGTCCTCACCCGTGCGCGTCTCGTCGGCGCCAGTCGGACAGAGCCGCGGCAGGTCGCTACCAGCTATCTGCACCCCGACGTCGCCCGCGGCACGGTCCTTGAGCAGGTGAGTACCGGCCCTGGCGGGGTCTACGACCGGCTGGAGGAAATGGGCCACGGCCCGCTCCGATGGCGGGAGCGGATCTCCGCCCGGTCGCCCAGCGCCGATGAAGCGCGGGCGCTGCGGCTGCTGCCGGGAACGCCGGTCCTGCACGTCGCCCGGGTGTCTACGTCGTCGTCCACCGATCGTGTGGTGGATGTGACCGTGTTCGTGATGAGCGCTGCGCTCTACGAGGTCGAGCACCCGGTGCGCCGGGCGACGTCCGCCCGCTGGCCGGTAAGCCCGGCCGGTGAGCCGAACGTGCCCTTCTCGGGTGCCGACTCGTCTGCGTGACCAGTGCCTCATGCGTCGAATCGTGACTATTGGTGTCGCATCCGTCACTGCCGCTTGCGCGGATACCAGCGCCTTGCGCCGGTGGAGGTTACTTGCATCGATGCAAGGCGCCTTGACCCATGCAAGCCGGTCGTTGCACCCTCGCGATCGGCGTGTGCACGATGCGTGCGGTGGGAGGTGACGGAATGACAGGGCCGTCAGGCCTGCTTTCGCAGATCGCCGGTCGGGCGGGGCTGGGTCGGGCTGACGTCGCGTTGCTTGCTGGTGTCGAGGAGAGCACGATCAGTCGGCTCTGGTCGGCGCCGACTTGGATGGACAGGGCCAGTGGCCGCACCCTTCAGGCGCTAATCACTGCCGTACCGGGAGTCGCCGAGCACGTCGTGACCGCCCCTCATCAAATCCGGTTCGATCAGCTTGTGCGCGACCTCGCTGACGTGGGAGTGACGGTCAACGTCGACCGGGCCGAGCGGTTGCCTGTCGACGTGGGTTTTCCACGCCCATACGTTGTGCACGCGCTCGAAGCATGCCTACAAGTCGTCCGGGGCGATCTACCGGCCGTCGCTGAGCTCCTGCCCCGGTTCTGGGGTCAAGCGGCCGATGGTGCGCTCGCCGCGCTGTTCCGGCCCGCTGAAGGTCTGCTGGCAGACGTGGCGCCGTTGCTCGCCGCCGGCACCGAACTCGCACCCCGACTGACCCGGCAGGCGTACTCGTTCAACGCGATCATGGCGCAGTCACAGCTGGCGCACCACGTCGCCCGGGCCACAGGCCAAGCGCCGGATCTGACTACGGCTGGCGGCGGGATAGATCGGGGCGTCGCCATCGCGTTACGTAGCAGCACCATGGGGGCACTTGCCGCCAGCGATGATCCGGAGCCGGCCGAGCGGTATGNCCAACTCGTGGACCGACATCCCACGGCCGCCCTGGTCGAAGAATGGGCGCTGCCATCCTGGACTCGCGACTGTCGGCCCACAGGAGACATGACACTTCCCGGATCGATCCTGCTGCGGCAGACCGCAGCCGAGGTCATCAGGGAGGTCGATTCCTACGGCGCTGGATACCTTCATTACCTCGTCACCGTCTACGTTCCGCGCGCACTCAAGCGGGATCCGACATTTGGACTTCGGATCACCGACCTGCGCACAGCATTGATGACACGCCGGGACACCGTCATTGAGCAAACCGTCCGTCGATCCGTCGACCAGCTCGCTCGCCACCTGCCGACAGGAGCGTCATGACCACTACGACCGGCCCGGCCGCTGCCTACTCCGCGAACGCGGACTACTGGGTCACGATCATCCGGGGAGATCGCGACCGGTACCGGACCGAGTTGACCAACGCGGCGATGCTGGACGCCATCGGCGACGTCGCCGGGCTCGACGTCCTGGACGCCGGCTGCGGCGAGGGCTATCTGTCCCGCCGTCTCGCTGGCGCTGGCGCTCAGGCCGTCGGAGTGGACATCTGCCCAGAGCTGGTTATCGCCGCACGCGAGCGGGCCGCTGCTGATGGCCTCGAGATCTCCTACGAGGTCGCCGACGCCGCCTCACTTCCCCTTGGCGACGCCTCCGTGGACGTGATCGTTGCCAACCACCTGCTGAACGACCTGCGCGACCCCGCGCCGGCTGTTGCCGAGTTCGCCCGCGTCCTGCGGCCGGGAGGGCAACTCACGGCAATCATGCTGCACCCCTGCTTCTACGGGGTTCGTGGCGTGCTCTCCGAATCGAACCCAGCTGGCTATTTTGGGGTCAGGCCGATCGAACAGCACTTCCTCGTTGACGGGCTCCGCTCTCCTGCCCCGGCAGTCTCCTGGGCCCGGCCGCTCCAAGACCACGTTGGCATCCTGACTGGAGCCGGATTGGTCATCACCGGGCTGATTGAGCCTCGACCCACCGACGACCAGCTCACAGGCCCTGATCCCTGGTGGCGGGAAAACTACCGCTACCCGCTGTTCCTGCTCCTCACCGCCCGCAAGCTGCCCTGAGCCCGGCCCGTCGCTCGTGTTCGCGGCCCCCTGGTCCTCGGCCAGGGGGCCGCGTCATGTTCGGACCAGTGCAGTGCGAGAGGTAGCACGTGTGCGAGAGGTGCGACGGCCTATCGCCTGTGTCGCACTGATGCGATCACTCGCACTGGTGCGATGAGTAGCACTCGTGCGAGACATGCGATGCGGCGTCGCACCTATCGCACGTCTCGCACCAGGCGCTACGGTGCCCGGTATGCCGATCACAGCGGTCGTGAATCAGAAGGGCGGCGTCGGGAAGACGGCGACGGTTGCCCACGTCGCCGGCGCGATCGCTGCCGCCGGCGGGCGGGCGCTCGTGGTCGACCTCGACCCGCAGGGCCACCTGACCGACGCGTTGAAGGTGCAGGAGGCGACCGGTCCGTCGCTTGCTGCCGCGCTGACGGGGGAGTGGACGGGCAAGACGCAGGAGCTGATCGTCGCCCACTCGACGACGGCAGCTGGCGGGGCGCTCGACGTCATACCGACCGCGCTGGAGATGTTCACCGTCGGCCGCACCCTCGACCAGATGCGGGCCCGGGAGCATCGCCTCGCCCGGATCCTCGCCGGCCTCGACGACTACGACCAGGTCCTGATCGACTGCCCGCCCAGCCTCGACATCATCACCGACAACGCCCTGGCGGCCGCCGACGGTCTGCTCGTCCCCGTCCAGGCGGAGGACTCCAGCCTGCGGGCCCTCCAGCTCCTGCTGTCCCAGGTCGCCGCGGTCGACGCAGACCTGCGAGACACCCCGCTGCACCTGCACGGCATGGTCGCCTCCCTCGTGCGGCGGCCGCTGACCATGCTGGCTCGGTCCGTCCTCGACCAACTCGGCCAGTTGGAGGATCTGCCTCTACTCGGCACTGTCCCCTTGGCGGTGGTCGTTACCGAGGCGTGGCGGATGGGACAGACCATCGCGACCTATGCGCCCGACTCTGAGCACGCCGCCGTTTACCAGGCGCTCGCTGTCGCGCTGGTCCAGGCAACCGCGTGAAGAAGGAGCTGCCGCCCCCGACCGGGCCCGACCTCACCGAGCTCCTGCGCAGCAGACGGCGGGCATCCGCCAGCGGCGGCACTGACCCGAGCACTGATCCGCCCGCCCAACAGGATCCACAACCGGCCCCGACCCCCGCCGCGGCACCACGGCGGGCCCCGACGATGGACCGACGCTCCTGGTACATGCCGGCCGAGAGCGCGGCCGCCCTGGCCGCTGCCGTCGACGACCTGCACTACGCGACCCGGCAGCCGAAGCACGCGGTCCTGGCCGCGCTGCTCGCCGTCGCCCTGGAGCACCAGGACGAGGCACGGGAGCGTCTGCAGGGCACGTAGCACCTCTCGCACATGTGCGAAACCTCGCACATGTGCCCCGGCGGCCTGCGCTCCGCTGTGGCCTGGGGATGGTCCGTGGGCGCGTCGCGACGGGCGGGCAGGTCTCGGGACGGCTGAGGATGCCGAGGTGACTGAGATCGAGATCCATAGCCCGACTGTGATCACCGATGGTGGGATGACGGAGCTCGAGTGGGGCAGGGTCGCGCGTCGGCGTACGCCGGTCGTCGAGCTCCTGGGCCTGGTCGTCAACCAGCTCGGTACCGAGCTGGGCGAGGCTGAATGGACACACGGCTGGATCGGGCTGGGCGGCACGGCGCGGTTTGAATGGGCGAGCGGCCCGTTGCTGACCGAGGTCCTCGACGTGCTTCTTCCTGCCACGTATGACGGGGAGCTCGATGGCATCCCGGGGCTGCGGATGACCGAGGCCGAGACGAACTGGGCCATCCTGCGCTGGCTGCCCGCGCCTCCGACACGGCTCTACCTCACCCGGCTGCCCGCGCTCGACCAGGCCCGCGCCGACTTCGCCTCCAGTCAGGCGAGCACCTGACGGGTACGACCGTCCCACAGGATCACGCTGGTCANCCATATCCGCCCGATTTTCGGCGGATGCTACGGCGACCCCGAGAAGCAGTCCACCGTGCACGCGGGTCCAGACACCAGCGCAGATGTCTTCGGATATCGACAGCGGGCCGGGGGACACGCTGGTGATCTACAAGCCGGACCGGGTGGCCAGATCGATGAAGGAGCTCCTGGTCCTCCTCGAGGACCATCTGCACGCCCGCGGGATCAACCTGCACATCCTCACCGGCATCTGCGCCGGCCTCCACCGCCCCGCGGGGGCCACCATCGCCGACAAGATGCTGTTCATGGTCGCCGCCATGGCCGCCGAAATGGAACGCGACCTCATCCGCGAACGGACGCTCGACGGGCTGCGCGCCGCTGAGGCCGCTGGCCGGCGGGGTGGGCGGCCGGTGCGCGTCGACGAGGACACCCTCGCCGTGGTGCAGGCGCGGCGGGCCCGCGGCGAGTCGGTGGGCCAGATCGCCGCCAGGCTGGGGATCGGGCGGTCGACGGTGTACCGAGCCCTACAACAGCAAACGGCAGACGAGCCGGCTGCTCGCCGCCCGCTGCAGCTGTCAGAGAGCACAGGCTGAATCCCGCCTATCAGCGCTTGTCTGGATNTACCGCCCGGCGGCGTCACAGGTGTGGAGTCGTGATGGACACCTTGGTGAAGCGGGCGTCGGCAGTCGGGCCCTGGACGTCCAGAAACGGCCCGGNGACGAGTCCGGAATAGCCTGGTCCCAGCGGCTCGGTGGGGCGCCGCGAGGTCACCACCCGGCCGTTGACGCTCATCGTGAGTTCCAGGCCGCCGTTGAGGTCCGCGCAGTGCGCTGAGATCGTGTTGAGCTGGGTGGGGCGGATCCCGGTGAGGGACTGCCACTCGGGGACGGTATCGCCGGGGGCCAGGATTCCCACGGCGGAGGCGTGCGTCAGCAGGAACCAGTAGCCCTGAGAGCCGCGNTCGGCCGCCCGGCAGGAGACCCCCCACATGCCCTGACCGGACAGGGACGCGGTGGCGGTGACGGTGATGTCGGAGCCGTTGGCGGACTCCGGGGCCGGGATCGGCGTCGTCACGTAGCTGTCGACGCCCAGGGCCTGCAGGTGGTAGCCGTCGGCACGGAAGCCGATGTCGCCGGTCGACGTCCTTTCGGTAGCCCATCCGGAGGAGCTGCGGGCCAGAGAACGCGTATACAGGATGTCCACGACGGGCCCTCCCTTGATCCCGGCCCTTTCCTTGCTGTAGTGCAGCAGGTAGCCACTCACCAAGGAGACACACAACAGAAAGGCCATCGAGACGAAGCTGGCCTGCAACCATCGGCCTTGGCCGCCAGCCCGATTGCCCGGTGGCGAGGGGACCGGCAGGTCCAGGTCGCCCTGTTCGACCTCGCTCCCCCAGAGGTATAGCGGAGTGATGGGACGTTTCGCACCCGCCAGGCTGGCAGTGGTGGCCGGCCGCCGGGTGCTTCGCGATGACCGAATGGTGGGGGTACGGGACAGCGCAGCGACCAGCTGCCCGATCCGGCTTGTCGGCCGCTGGATGACCATCGCCGGCGTACGACGCGACAGGGCGGCCATCAGTTGCCCGGGGCCTCGGTCAGCCCGCATCGTTGTCACCTCCGCTGTTCGATACGGCGCGCCGCTGTGTCGGTTGAGACGTCGGCGCCGTGCCGTTTGAGGAGGGTGCAGTTGGCTGCGGTGTCAGTGGGGGATCGGCCCCAGCCGGCTCAACAGCGGGGGGGGCGGGGGTATCGAGGGGCACCTGACCAAGGATTCCCTCGATGATCTTATTGGCGCCTGCGCCAATCGAGATCGCGGCGAACGCGGTGGTGATCTGTTCGCTACTAAACGCTGCGGCCGCCAGGCCAGCGCCAATACCGACCCGGATCACGATCGCGAGTACAAGCACTCGCGCCGGCAACTGATCGGGCCCTGACCAGGGCCAGCCACCAATCCGTCGTGCCTCGGCGATGAGGACAAGGCCCTCGACGGCGAACCCGCCGTACGACCCCCACATCGCCGCTTCCCAGACCCCCATCACAAGCGCCGACCGTAGCCGTATCAATGCGGATATGGAAGGCTGGCCCCGCCCTGGTCGCTTCAACGAACATCTGGCGCCTGGATTCTGATCATTACCGGGCCGAACGAATCCCAACAAACATGGACGAAACCGGCATGGGTGCGGGAGTGGTCAGGACCCTCCGCCCGGGCGGGCAAACGGGTCGTACGGCGGCCACGACCCCGGCCGCGCCACCCCGTCGGGCAACGACGTCTCCGCGCTTCCCTGTGCCGCCGCCACCTGCTCCGCCGTCAGATCCCGCGCGCCGACGAGATGCGCCTTGTCCAGCACGGCGCCAGTGAGGTTCGCCCCGTCCAGCTCGGCGCAGATGAGATCCGCCGCGCCCAGAAAGGCGCGGGTGAGGTCTGTCCCGACCAGGACGGCGCTGGTCAGCTTTGCCCCACCCAGCACGGCGCCAGTGAGGTTCGCCGCACCCAGTACGGCGCGGGTGAGTTTTGCTTTCGCCAGCCATGCCTCGGTGAGGTCTGCCCCGACCAACCATGCCTCGGTGAGGTCCGCGTCGGCGAGGGTGAGGCCGGCGAGGCTGGCGGGGCCGGTAAGGTCCGCGCCGTTGAGGTCGCAGCGTGGAACACCGTCGAGGAGCGGAAGCCGGCCCAGGACCTGGACGGCGGCACGGATGTCCGCCGCGGGCCGCACCTCCGGCGGCTCCTGGTCGTCGGCGGGTGGCGGCGGGCGCAGTGCGGGATCGGTGCTGCGGGTGCGGACGAACGCCGAGAGCACCTCCACGACGGTGCGCTGATCGGGTGGGGAGTCCACCGCGATCCGTTCCAGGGCATAGATCCCGGCCAGGCGGACCCCGAGGTTGTCCGGGTCGTTCAGCAGCTTCGCCGCCTCCACGTACAACTCCCGCACGTGGGTATCTCTGTTCGCCCGTTTGGTCTCCGCGTTCGCCTGCCGCGTCTCGTCCAACGCGACCAGACCACCCGCCACCGCCAGCAGCGCCGCCGCCGCGGTCAACAGCCCGCCCTGCAACGCCGCGCGGGCCTCGGCCCCGCCCTCGGTACCTGGTGGGTACATCCGATCGGGCAGGTGCCAGATCCCCAGCACCGCCACCACCGCGCCGGCCGCGGCGACCCCGGCCACGATCCACAGCACCCAGCGACGTCCCGCCCGCCGGCGCGCTCCCCCGTTGTCCGCCATGGGCAGGTTGTACGCCACCGTTGCGAACAGGCCGCGCACGGTCACCAGCAACCGGCAGGCCCAGTGCCCAAGACGTGCGGCGATTATCGGGCGTCAGACCGGGACCCTTCCGATGTCCTGTACGGAGTCCCGTACAGTCCTGCTGTACGGATGTCCATACAGCAGGGGAGGTGGCGCCGATGCCGTCGGCGACCGCACAGCACGGCGAGCCCGGCCCGGACGGCCGGTACGACACCGACATCCTCGTGCGCCTGTCCGCCGCCGAGCGCGAGGCGCTGGGCGGCGACCCGCAGGCGGGTCTGGGCCTGCGCCAGGCCCGGATGCTCGCCGAGATCGGCGAGTTCTCCCACGCGGTGGCGTGGGCGCTGATCGCGCTGCGCGCGATCGAGCACGACGGCGGCTACGCCGCGGACACCGACGACGACCTCGCGCACCTGCGCGGCATCATCGCCACGCTGGACCGCCGGCTCATCCCGGCGCTTCAGGGCATCCGCGACGCCGCCGTGCGCCGCCACCACCACCTCGGCGGCNCCCACGGCGAGCTCGCCCGCGCGATGGGCGTGGCCCGCTCCACCGCGCAGACCCGTGTCGAGGCCTTGGCCGGCCGCGACCCCTCGCCGTGGGAGCGCTGGGCGACGGCGCTGGGCACCGTGGCGCTGCCCCGCACGGACGAGACCGGCGAGCAGGACACCGCCGGCGGGCTGTGATCCCCCGGGGGGAACGTTCCCCGGATCCATCCCGCCGACCATCCCCCCTGGTACCGCACTGCTAATGCGGTGGGGAGGTCCCGCTATCGAGTCTTGGTGCACTCGGGTATGCCCAGCGGGCCGCTGACCTGCGCCAGCGGCCCGCGCCGCCCTACCCACTAGCGGGTACGCGGACGGGCACGTGCACAGGGCTGCGGTCGGGTACGCGGACGGGCGCCCGCATCCTCACGGTCATCCCCGCAGGCATCCTCGGGATCAGTGATGGTGAGGGACATCCGTCCCGTTGTTATGTCGCGGCGTGCTCGGGGGGTGCCCAGCGGGCCGCTGACCTGCGCAG
>NZ_LJPA01000052.1:0-37392 GCF_001414035.1 Frankia sp. ACN1ag
ACCCTCACCCGACTGTCCTGCGACGCCGAAATCAGCCGCATCATCCTCGACCCCGCCAGCGTCCCCCTCGACATCGGACGATCAACCCGCGTTGTCCCCCCACACCTACGCCGCGCCCTCGCCGCCCGCGACCGAGGCTGCACCTTCCCCGGCTGCGACCGCCCACCCTCCTGGTGCGAAGCACACCACGTCATCCACTGGACACACGGCGGGNTCACCGCCCTNCACAACCTCGTCCTGCTCTGCGGCCACCACCACCGCCAGGTCCACCACNACGGCTGGACCATCNNCTTCACCGACACCGGACACCCCGCCTACATCCCACCCTGGCGCATCGACCCGGCGCAACGCCCACGCCAAAACCCCTACNCCCNCCCNCCCGACCTCCTCACCAGCATCACCTGACCACCGCCAGTCCGCCAGCCTCACTCGGCCGTCGTCATCTCCTGCCGACGGCGTATCACGGAGTGACGGGCTCCGATGGCGTCGCGATCCGGCCTGGCCGACCGTCCGCGCGGTTCCGCGCGGAACCGCGGCGAGCCAGAACACGATGGAGGTGCGATGTCCTTGCGCGTAGCAGCAGCGTCCGTCCAACTCCGACGGACCGCCATCCCGCCAGCCTGGCGGCATCGGTGCTCTCGCCCGTCGGCGCAGGAGCTCCAAGCGGCGCCCGACCACCGACGTCCACCCAGGACCGGCTAGACGAGCGCACCCCAGGGTCCGGTGATGACGCAGGTCAGGCCCGGGTACTGGAGGTTGACGAACAGGTGCCGGCCGGCCGCGGTGAACCGGGCGCCGGCCGTCTCCCTCGCGCCCACCGGTCCCGGCCTCGGAGGCGACGAAGGCGAGCTGGCCGCCGGCCCAGTCGGCGCCCGCCAGGCCGAGGAAGCGGGCGCCGCCGCGAGCCCGACCCTGGCCGTACACCGGTCCAGGGTTGGTCTCGGCGTCCGACAGATCGGGCGGGTCGGATGAGCGCCGCTGCTGACGATCAGTGCCGATCGTTGTTGGACAGCCGCCGCGACCCCGAGCAGGCTCGATCGTGGGGAGCGCCCGAGCAGAACCAGGTCGAGCGGGAGGGCCCGCGCGAAGCGGGGCAGCGCAGGGGCAGATGACCCGGGCAGCGCAGAGCAGGGCAGGCACACTGCCCGAGGGGAGTCGCGGTGTCCGAGGCGGCGATGGCCCGCGGCGCGGCCGGTTTCCGCGCAGCCGGGCTGCCGGTGTTTCACCTCGTCCGGCTCTACCTGCCGGACGGCTCGAATGCGGAGCGCTGCCGGCGCGCCTCGATCGCCGCCGGCAGGCGCCTGGTCTGCTCCGGCAGCGACGGCAGCCAGCTCCACCCCGCGTTGGCGCCGCCGGGCGGCGGCGTGCGCCTGGACGATCGTGCGTTGTTGGCGGGCGCCACGCAGCGGGTGGGGCCGCGGGAATGGGCGCTGTTCAAGCCCCGGTGGGGCGGGTTCTACGCGACCCGGCTCGCCGACGAGCTGCTCGCGCTGGGCGTCGACACCGTGGCCGTGGTCGGCGCCAACTTCCCCAACTGCCCCCGGACGACCGTCTACGAGGCCAGCGAACGCGACTTCGATGTCGTGGTCGTCGCCGACGCGATCTCCCGGATCTACCCCCGGGGAGTGGCCGAGTGTCGCGACATCGGTGCCCGGGTGCTTGACACAGACGAGCTCCTCGACCTCCTTGCGCCCACCGCCGGTACGGCGGCTACGACGCGGACCGGCGAAGGAACCCGTCCAGCAGGGCCGCGAGGCCGACCGGGTCGGTGAGCATCGGCAGATGGCCGCCGGGAATCTCGACGGGGTCGACACCGAGAGAGATCCGGGCACGATCCCGCTCGGTCTCGAGGGCGAACATCTCATCGTCGGCGGCGCAGACGACGACGGTGGGTAGCGCGGCCCGTTCTGCGCGGCCGAGCGGGTAGCGGTCGGCGGCGGGGGCCATCGGCCGCAGCCGGGCGGCGAAGTGCCAGGCCCGTTCCGGTTCCAGCCGCGGGTACAGCGCCGCAACCGCCATCGACGGGTCCCAGACGCTGACGCCGTCGGGGCCCGCCGGCGGCCAGGGAAAGCCCGCGCGCAGCGGGCCGAGCCCCGGGCAGAGGAGCACGGTGAGTGCCGCGGGTAGCGTCGCCGAGACGAGCGGGGCGTAGGCGGCGCCCATCGAATGTCCGACGACCACGATCGGATCGCCGTCGTCCGTCCGGGCGACGGGCAGGGCGGCGAGGGCGGGGCGGACGCGCTCCGCGTAGGTCGTGGCGGGGTCGCCGAGCGGCAGATCCGGGGCCAGCACGCGGTGTCCACGAGAACGCAGGTCGGCGACGACGTCGTCCCAGCAGGTCGGGTCGTGCCAGGCCCCGTGCAACAGGCAGATGACCCCCACCCGCCAAGGCTATCCGGGCCGCGCACCGGCGCCACCCACCCACGGTCACCCAGGCCGCCCACCCGAGCCGCTCCCCCACGGTCACCCAGGCCACCCACCAGCGCAGCCCGAAGTCACCCGGGCCGCCCGCCGGCACCACACCCCCCGCCCGGCGTCGCCTGCGCCACCGCGCCACCGCGCCACCGCGCCACCGCGCCACCGCGCCACCGCGCCAGAATCCCCCGGGCCACGCGGTGACCACCCGGCCCGGAGGCCGTTGTCCATCCGTTTCGGAAACTCTGCGAATGCGGCCGAGTCGGCGAGTCGACAGGCCGGNGCCGGACGAACAGTCTCGCGATATTCACCCAACAGGTGCGCGACCATTGCTCCGTGTTGGCCGTAGGCTCATACCTCTAGACAATCCAGGGTCGATCGCAAAGATGCTGCGTTGTTCTACACACTCCGGACGGTGGGTGGAGCCGGCCGGATTGTGGCCCTCTGGCGACCCCTCGCGGCCGGCCCGACACGGCGGCGGGCCATTCCGGTCGGGGCAGGATCGTTCCGTGTTCCACCCATTCGAGCGAATGATGACGACGGTCGGCCGGCGTGCCGGGAAATCATCCGCCGAGACGGCGCCACTGCGGCCCACTCCCGCCTGCGCATCTCCCGACCAGGTGCACCCCACCGGCCGGTGCACCTTGGCGACCTGGGCACCTAACCGGCCCGGACAGCCAACCGACCGGACAATTCACCGACGTGCGCACTCTCCGGCCTGCACTCGTCGCAGCCTGCGCACGTCACCGGCTTCGGCATCCACCTGCCCGACGTCCCAGCGGTCCGGCACGCCCGCGGCCCCCGGAGCCGGCAGGTTACACAGAGCCGCAAGTCAAGCAAGTCAGGCAAGACGGACGCAACGGTCAGACCGCGCACATCTGACAGACAACGCGGACCGGGCGATTGGGCGCCCAATCGGGGGCCCCTGTGGTCACTTCGGGCCACACAAGCCTGTCGACAGGACTACCGGAGGAGTCCGGACGGGCTCTGGTGCCCGGCCGACGCTTCGCTTCGTGGTGAGGCCCCTCGGCGGGCGCTGGCGCTTCCACCCGCCGAGGGGCGGTGCCCCACCGCTCAGCGACCGCCGGTACGGCGGCAGGGCACGATCCGGTAGCCGGCGATGCCGGCGAGGGTGCGGGCGTGTTCCTCCGCGAGCGACGCCTCTGACCAGCCAACGAGGGTCTCGACCGGCCCGCCGTCCGCATCGAGCACTGTGATCGCGTAGTCCGACGTCCGCGGGCCCTGGGGCGGGATCCAGTGCCGACCCGGCCGGCGGACCGGCAGGCTCCGCGGGGGTACCCGAATCGGGGAGGGGCGGGGGGCACGAGTGGTCGGTGTGCATGGAGCACATCGGTAGTCGGGGTGCCGCCGGTATCGGGACCAAGGTCCCGTCGCGCCACCCGTGTGAGCCAGATTCGGCGGAATGTCCCCCCCATCCCGGGTAGACCCCGGCAGAGTCGAGGACGAATCACCCCCATCGGGGGTCCGCGATGTGGCGTGCACAACCTCTTCGTCCTCGAGGGGAGGGGATACGGAACTCGGTATTCCTGCCGAAGGGCTCGATGGTGTCACGAAACCTCCTCGAAACGGCGTTAACCGGATCACCGGTGCCGGGGGCACTCCCGCGGTACCCACCTGGGTGGCCCGAGCGTGCCTCGGTTGGTGCCATGACACACTTCGACCCCAGCTCGGCGACAGAGTGCAATAGATGGGTGCTCGTCCCGCAAGGACTTGTTGCGCCCCTCGAAACGGATGCGGCCCGGAGGTTGACGGTGGAGGCTGAACGGCAACGCAATGATGCGCTGGACCAGCTGGCAACCATGCTCCAATCCCTGATCGGAGACAACGAGACCAACATCAGCAGACTCGCGGAAAGGACCGGATTCAAAAGGCAGCAGGTATCCCGGGCGGTCAACGGCCGGGAGGTACCTTCGCCGGACCTCTCCGACGCCCTGGATGTCGTTCTCCCCTGCGGGGGGGCAATTAGGCGGCTGCGTGACGCCGCCGACCGGGAGAAGCGGGCGCGACGCCTCGGTGTCGTGCCCCCCATGAGAAAACCGACTGATGAATACGTTCCTGCACCGGAGGGGATGCTCGTAGCCAATGGTGCACGGACGATCGATCAAGGGGTGATTTCCACGAACCGGCGAGAGTTCGCGGCCCTGCCCGCGCTGCCCGCCCTGTCCGCCCTGGCGGTCTCCACCCGCCAGCGCATCGAGACCGGCAGCGCCTCCGACCGCACGCTCGACGAGCTGGAGTCCGACGTCGACGAGATCGCCCAGGTCTACGGCTCCGCCCCGCACGCCGCCCTGCTCGGCGAGGTGGCCGGGCGCTGGAAGCAGATCGAGGCGATCCTCGACGGCCGGATGTCCGCGGGCACCCGCAGCCGGGTGACCCTGCTCGGCGGCCAGCTCACCTATTTCCTCGGCCGGCTGGCCTTCAATACTGATGACTTCCGCTCCGCCCGTCGGTTCGCCGGCCTCGCCGGAACGTATGCGAACGAGATCGGCGAGCCCGTTCTCATCATGTCGGTCGCGGCACTGCAGAGTTCCATCGCCTATCACACTCAGCGCTATCGCCAGGCCATTGCCGCGCTGAGCGTCGTCCGCCACGTGAATCACCCGTACATGGATGCAAGAATGGCCGCGTACGAGGCCCGGGCTTACGCGAAGGCGGGCGACAACGACAACGCCCGGCGCGCGTTGAACCGGATGGAGGCGGCGTCCTGCGCGATGGCGCCGATGCCGGGAGAAACCCCGGTCGGCCCGGCGGCGGTCGCCATGTTCCGGTCCGGCGTCGCCATCACTATGGGCGACGCCGACATGGCCCGTGAATGGGCGCCGATCGCGGTGGCGGGTTACCGCCGCAGAGGCGCCGACTTCACCGTCGAGGAATCACAGCACGCCTCCATGTCCGACGCCTCCCGACATCTCCTCGGCCCCGACGCGGAACCCGAGGAGGCGGCCCGCATAGCAATGGAGGTGATGACGAGCGCACCGGCCGAACTGACGCACACCGTGAAATCCCGGCTGCGGCAGTGCGCGTCATCCTTTTCCCCGTCGCATCATCGACTGCCCGCGGTCTCGTCCTTTCTCGAGGCGTGCCGCACGCTGCCGGCCGGAACGCCGGTATGACGACGGCAAAGATGGTCGAAACGGCCATCCCGACGCTCACGACGGAACGCCTGGTTCTGCGGCCGCTCGACAATGCCGACGTCCCCGGTTTCGTCGAGATCTGGTCTGATCCCGAGTTCACCCGCTACATCGGTGGACGATGCGATCCGGACAGCGTGTGGCACGCGATGGCCGGGAACATCGGCTGTTGGGCGCTGACCGGCGTGGGCCCCTGGGCGGTCGTGGAGCGGTCGACCGGGTCGCTCGTCGGCCGCGCCGGGCTGTGGACCGAACCCGGCTGGCCCGGCGTCGAGGCCGTCTGGTTCATCCGCCGCGACCGCTGGGGCCGCGGCTACGCACGCGAGGCCGCCACCGCCGCCATCGGCTGGGTCTTCGCGCAGCGGCCGGACCTCGCCGAGGTCGTGTCGGTCATCCTGCCGGAGAACACCGCGTCGGTCCGTGTCGCCGAACGGCTCGGCATGACCCCGCAGCGCCTGGAGTTCCTCCACGGTGAGGACCACGCCATCTACACGATCAACCGGACCGACTGGGCCGCCGTCCTGCCCGCGCAGGCCGTACAGAACGCCCACTGACGGCGCAGCACCCGCACGCGCACCCCGTCGCCCCACACGCGTACGCCGCACCTCGCACGCCGCACCTCGCACACAGGCACGCATACAGGCACGCAGCCCCTCGCGCATCGCACGCAGCACCTCGCCGCTCGCACCTCGCCGCTCGCACCTCGCACGCAGCACCTCGCACGCAGCACCTCGCACGCCAGAGCACCGGCAGACGACCGGCGATCCACCAAGCACTGCGGGCACAACGCGTCAAAACACAACGGGACACCACGCAACGCGACGAACGGTGACCGGGCCCAGGATCACAACCGGGCCCGGACCGTCACCGATGCGCGGCGAGGCCGTCCAGGACGACCGCGACCGCCCCACGGCTGACCGCAGTGGGCACGGGCAACGCAGCCGCCGCCTGGGTCAGGCCCCGGACCAGGAAGTAGAGCTCGTCGACGGAGACGTCCGGGCGGGCCACCCCCGCGTCCTGCGCGCGGCGCAACACGGCGTCGACGGCATCGCGCAGCCGCCGGGCCGCGTCCGCCGCGCCGGAGGGGACCTGGTCGGCGGCGCCGAGCAGGTTCGCCAGCGTCACCTTCGTCGCGCCCCGCTCGACCATCGCGGTGACCAGATCGCCGAGCGCCGGACCCGGCGCGGGCGCGGCCGCGAGCATGCGGGCATGCGTGACGAGGTCGTCGAAATGCCGGACCAGCGTCGCCTCGACGAGGTCGGTCTTGGTCGGGAAGTGACGGAACACCGTGGCGACGCCCACCCCGGCCCGACGGGCCACCTCCTCCGTCGACGCCTGCGCGCCGAGCTCGCCGAACACCTCCTCGGCGGCGGCGAGGATGCGCTCACGGTTCAGTCGGGCGTCCACCCGCATCCGCGACCACCCCCACCCGACGACGGCATCCTTCCGTCCGTCGTATCACCCCCCGCCGCCGAGAGGCATGAACGAAGCCGTGACTTCGGTTAGGATCCGAAGTCGCCACTTCGCTTACTTGGCCTGGAGGCTTGAGATGACCGCCGCCGCCACCCCCACCGAGGTCTTCCACGCGCTCGCCGATGCGGTGCCGCGGCTCGTGCTCGGCGACCACTTCCAGCTCGAACCGCTCATCGCGCTGTATGCCGAGCCCACCGACGTCCGCCATCCGTTCGCCCCGTTCCCGGCCGAGCCGCTGCGTACCCGCGACGACCTGCGCCGGCACTTCGACGGGGCGACCGCGGCGGCCGATGGGGTCGAGAGCTTCGCCGCGGTCGAGCGGACCGTGCACGCCACCGCCGACCCGGAGGTCGTCATCGGCGAGTTCCACTACGTCGGCCGGGCGCACGCCCGCGACTTCGACGTCGCGTGCATTTTCGTGCTGCGGGTGCGCGACGGGCGGATCGTCGAGTCCCGCGACTATACCGACCCCGTCGGGTTCGCCCGGGCGTTCGGCCAGCTCGCCACGCTCGCCGCGGCCCTCGTGGCCTGACCGCCGCGGTCGCCCGCCCGCGACGTACGGCGAGCCATTCGTCCTGCTCGGCGGGAACCGAACGGGCGGCGAACGGCTCAGGCCAGCGAAGCCAAGCCGACAAGGTCAGGCCGACAGGGTCAGGCCGACAAGGTCAGGCCGACAGGGTCAGGCCGACAGGGTCAGGCCGACAGGGTCAGGCCGACAGGGTCAGGCCGACAGGGTCAGGCCGACAGGGTCAGGCCGACGGGGACGTGAACTCCGGCTGGTCGATCAGGCGCAGCCAGGAACCGTCCGGCTGGCGGCGGACCACCTGGGCGCGGGCACCCGCGCCGTCCTTCGGTGGAGTCGAGGTCAGGGCGATGTCGCCGCTGGCCAGGGTTGGCAGGGGCGCCTCCTGCTCGAACGGCGGCAGTTGCGGCAGGACCTTCGCCCAGAAGGCGTGGATGGCCTCGCGGCCGACCGTCACGCTGCCCGGCGGGTAGGCCATCACCGCATCCGGCTCGTAGAGCGCCGCGATGCCCTCGGCGTCGCGGACGTTGACCCGCTCGACGAACAGCCGGGTGAGGTCCTCGGGCTGCCACGCCTTGTCGCGCTCCGACATGTGTCCTCCTCGGTGGGGAGCCTGGTCGTGATCCGGGCCGGTCTGGTGCCGTTCCAGGATCTCCAGGCCAGATAGCAGAAGTCCAACAGATGATCCGTATGACTTCCAGAACCAGAACTGCTGATTGGCCGGAAGATCGGATGCCTCCGATCATCGAGGCGCCCGCACCGGCCACCCGCACCGGCCACCCGCGCCGACGGTGGCGTCGGCGGTGGCGTCGGCGGTGGCGTCGGCGGTGGCGTCGGCGGTGGCGTCGGCGGTGGCCGAATGTAAAGAACCAGTCACCTTTGCCTGCCGATATACGGACAGATCAGACGTACCGGACGCACTCCGCGCGCACCGTCCGACCTGCCCCTTTGGCGCCCCGAGGCCCCCGGAGGCGGTTGCCCGGGGTAGCTCCTTGGTGGAAATCGCCCTTCCACTGCACTTGCACGAAGTTCGGGCACTGCCTAGTGTTCCTGCTGACTCAGATCAACACGTGGCAGGATTCAGCAATCCGGACCGTCCAGGACCGGACCCGCGAGGTCGCCCTCTTTCTCGGCGAAACCATTCACCGAATACCATCTCGCGGCACCGCCGACTGCCCTTTTATTGGGATGTCACCATCGGCAGGGAGGTTTCCATGCTGCTCGCGGACAAGGTTGTCGTCGTCACCGGTGGCGGCCGCGGGATCGGCGCGGCGCTCGCCGATCAGGCCGCGAAGGCGGGTGCCCGGGCGGTCGTCGTCGCCGACATCGACCTTGCCGTCGCACGAGCGACGGCCCAGCGTGTGGGCCTGCGAGGCACCGTGGTGGAGGCCGTCCGGGCCGACGTCGGATCACCGGCGGACCTCGACGAGCTGGCCCGGCGAACCCGCGAGATGTTCGGCTCCGTCGATGTTTTCTTTTCCAACGCCGGAATCGCGGCAGGCGCCGGGATCGACGCCACCACACGCCAGTGGGCCCGCACCTGGAGCATCAATGTGATGTCTCACGTCCACGCCGCCCGCATTGTGCTTCCGAGCATGCTGGAAAGGGACAGCGGCGCGTTTGTCATCACCGCCTCCGCGGCCGGTCTGCTCAATATCCCCGGGGACGCGCCCTACGCCGTGACGAAGGGCGCCGCGGTCGCTCTTGCGGAATGGCTGGCGCTCACCCATGGCGGCCGCGGCGTGCAGATCAGCGTCCTGTGCCCGCTCGGCGTCCGCACGGACATGCTGGTGGACGCCCTGAACGCCGGTCACGAGACGGCCCGCGCGGTGGTGGCGTCCGGCCCGGTGCTGGAGGCCGACGAGGTCGCCCGATGTGCGATCGAGGGCGTCGCCGAGGGCCGTTTTCTGATAATGCCCCAGGCGCAGACGGCGACGGCGTACGCCGAGAAGGCCGCCGACCCGGAGGGCTGGCTCGCCCGGCACCGCCGGGCCACGGCCGTCCCCGCCTCCTGACGCCCCACCGCGGGCACCGCCGTCGCGGCGTGGCCCGTGTCCGCCGACCCGGCCCGTCCCGCCCGTCACCCAGCCGTCCACCCGGCGGCCGTCCGCCCGGCGGCCGATCATCGTTGGAGAAGTGAGTCCATGCAGGCAAGCGCGCAGCCTCCCGCCGCCGCGGTGGGCACCTCGCCGGCACCGGTCCCGGCGCCCGCCGCGGCCCGGCACCGACGCGACCTCGTCCTCGGGGTGAGCCCGTTCGGCGTGCCCGATCCCCGGCTGGTGGCGGCACTGTGCCACGCCGGCGCCTGGGGCGTGCTCGACCTGGGTCGCGACCCGGTCGCCGCGCTCGCCGCGCTGCACACCACAGCGCGCCTGGTCACCGGCAGGTTCGGGATCCGGCTGGCGCACCCGGGTCTGGTCACGCCCGGGGATCTCGCGGCCTTCGCCGACCGCATCGGCCTCGTCCTGCTCCCGGCGCCGCCGCCCGGTGACGGTCCGGGCCGGGCGGAGCTCGCCGCGCTGCCGGGCGCGCGGCGGCTGGTCGAGGTCACGACGGTCGAGCAGGCCCGGTCGGCGGCGACCGCGGGGGCGCACGGGCTGGTGGCCCGGGGCAACGAGGCCGGCGGCCGGGTTGGTGAGCTCGGCGCGTTCGTCCTGCTCCAGCAGTTGCTCGACGGCGTCGGCCGGGACCTGCCGGTGTGGTGCTGGGGTGGGATCGGGGTGCGCACCGCGGCGGCGGCGGTCGTGGGCGGCGCGGCCGGAGTCGTGCTGGACAGCCAGCTCGCCCTGCTCGCCGAGTCCGACCTGCCCGCCGAGACCGCCGCGGTGCTGCGCCGGATGGACGGCACCGAGACCGTCGTCGCCGCCGGCCACCGGGTCCTGCAGTCCGCGCCGGACCGCCGCACCCACGGCGACGCCGCGACCTGGCCCCCCGAGCAGGTGCTGGGTCGGCTCGGGGGGCGCGGCGCGGGGCAGCTCCTCCCTGTCGGCCAGGACGGCTACCTCGCCAGTGCGTTCGCCGAGCGGTACGGCACGGCGGCGCGTGCCGTCAGGGCGGTGCGCCGCGCGATCGCCGCGACCGCCGGCGGCGCCGAGGCCGCGGCCGCCGCGGCGATCCTCACCGGCGACTCGCCGCTGTGCACCACGCTGGGCCTCACCCGCCCCGTCGCGCAGGGGCCCATGACCCGGGTCAGCGACTCGCCGGCGTTCGCCCGCAGCGTCGCGGGCGACGGCGCGCTGCCGTTCCTCGCGCTGGCGCTGGCCACCGGCGAGCAGGCCCGCCGGTTGCTCGCCGAGACCCGCGACGCGTTGGGTGCGCGGCCCTGGGGGGTCGGCGTCCTCGGGTTCGTCGCCGAGGATCTCCGGGCCGCCCAGCTCGACGCCATCCGGGAGATCCGGCCGTCGTGCGTCATCATCGCCGGGGGCCGGCCGGGCCAGGCCGAGGAGCTCGAACGACTCGGGATCCCCACCTTCCTGCACGTCCCCTCCCCCACCCTGCTGCGCCAGTACCTGGCCGCGGGGGCGCGCCGGTTCGTGTTCGAGGGGGCCGAGTGCGGCGGCCACGTCGGCCCCCGTGGCAGCTTCCCGCTCTGGGAGGCCCAGGCCGGCGTCCTGCTCGACCACCTCGACAACGGGGGCCTCGACAACCGAGACCCCGACGGCAGAGGCTCTGGCCACACGGGACCCGGCCACACGGGACCCGACGCCAGGGGACCCGGCCACACGGGACCCGACGACAGGGGCGGGTCGGCGGGTCTGCGGACCCCCGTCCAGGTGCTGTTCGCCGGCGGCATCCATGACGCCCGGTCCGCGGCGATGGTCGCGGCGCTGGCCGGGCCGCTGGCCGCCCGCGGCGTCGAGGTCGGCCTGCTGATGGGGACCGCCTACCTGTTCACCGGCGAGGCGGTCCGCGACGGCGCCATCGGCGCGGAGTTCCAGCGCCAGGCGCTGCAGGCCCGCGCCACGGCGCTGCTGGCGACCGCGCCGGGCCATCTCACCCGCTGCGTGGCCAGCCCGTTCGTCGACCGGTTCGACGAGCTGCGCGCACAGTTGCGCGCGGACGGCGTCGCCGACCATGAGGCATGGGAGCGGCTCGAACAGCTCAACGTCGGACGGTTACGCCTGGCGAGCAAGGGCCTGGAGCGCCGCGGCGACGAGCTGCTCCGCGTCGACGCCGAACGCCAGCGGTCCGCGGGCCTGTTCATGGCCGGCCAGGTCGCCGTGCTGCGCGCGACCGCGACCACCATCGCGGACCTGCACGACGACGTCACCATCCGGGCCCGCCGGTTCCTCGCCGACCAGGCAGGCCGGGTCCGCAGACTGACCGGCACCCGCCTGGCCGACTCCGCCCCGTCCCCGACCACGATGTTCCCGGCCGCCCCGTCCCCGACCGCGATGTCCCCGGCCGCGATGTCCACCGCCGCCAGGTCCACCGCCGCCGCGTCCACCGCCGTGACGGTCACGAGCCCCACGTCCATGTCCAGCGCGCCCGGCCCCGGCCCGCTGGACATCGCAATCGTGGGGATGGCCTGCGTCTTCCCGGACGCGCCCGACCTCGCGAGCTACTGGTCGAACATCGTCGCCGGGGCGAGCGCGATCGGCCCGGTGCCGGCCGACCGGTGGGATCCCGAGATCTACTTCGACGCCGGCGACGGCGGGGACGGGCGCCCCAGCGGCGAGCGGACCCGGTCGAAGGTGGGCGGGTTTCTGCCGCGGATCCCGTTCGACCCGCTCCGCTACGGCATCCCCCCGTCCGCGTTGACCAGCATCGAACCGGTCCAGCTTCTCGCCCTGGAGACCGCCCGGCGCGCGCTCGAGGACGCCCGCCTCGACCCCACGGGCTTCGACCGCGCCCGCACCGGTGTCGTGTTCGGCACCGAGACGAACAGTGACCTGTCCGCGGCCATCACCCTGCGCGGGCTGCTGCCCGCCTACTACGGTCGGGTACCCGCCGAGCTGGACGAACAGCTACCCAGGGTAACCGAGGAGACGTTCACCGGCATCCTCGGCAACATCATCGCCAACCGCGTCTCGAACCGCCTCGACCTCGGCGGCCCCGCCTACGTCGTCGACGCGGCCTGCGCCTCGTCGCTGACCGCGTTGGACATGGCCTGCAAGGAGCTGCGGTTCGGCACCGCCGACGTGATGCTCTGCGGCGGCGCGGACCTGCACAACGGCATCCTCGACTACCTGATGTTCTCCTCGGTGGGCGCGCTGTCCGCAACGGGGGCGCCCCGGCCGTTCGACGCCTCGGCGGACGGCACCGCGCTCGGCGAGGGCGTCGCCTGCGTCGTGCTCAAGCGGCTCGCCGACGCCGAACGCGACGGCGACCGGGTGTACGCGGTGGTCAAGGGGCTCGGCGCGGCCAGCGACGGGCGGTCGCTCGGCCTGACCGCACCGCGGGCCGACGGGCAGCGCGTGGCGCTGGAACGTGCCTACCGCGCCGCCGGGGTCTCCCCCGCCGACGTCGGCCTCGTGGAGGCGCACGGCACCGGCACGGTCGTCGGCGACCGCACCGAACTCGGCGCGCTCACCGACGTGTTCACGGCCGCGGGCGCGGCGCCGGGGGCCTGCGCGCTCGGCTCGGTGAAGTCGCAGATCGGCCACACCAAGACGGCCGCCGGCCTCGCCGGGCTGGTGAAGGTGGCGCTGGCGCTGCATCACGGCGTGCGCCCGCCGACCCTGGGGGTGCGCGAGCCGAATCCGGCCTGGGACGCGGCGAGCAGCCCGTTCTCGTTCTCGGCCACGGCCCGCCCGTGGCCGGTCGCGCCGGCACGGCGGGTCGCGGCGGTAAGCGCCTTCGGGTTCGGCGGGGCGAACTACCACGCCGTGGTAGCCGGCTATCCGGCGACGGCGGGCGCCCGGCACGCGCTGAACCGCTGGCCCGCCGAGCTGCTACTGATCCGCGGAACGGACCTCGACGCCGCCGGGGAGGCCGTCGAGGAGCTGCGCCGCCTGCTCGCGGCGAACGACGCGGCGGGACGACCGTGGGCGCTGCGGGACTTCGCGGCGACCGCGGCGCGGATGGCGGGGGAGCGCCGCGGGCCGGTGCGCTTCGCCCTCGTCGCCGACGACCTCGACCATCTCGCCGACCTGCTGGCCCGGGCGGCGGCCCCGGACGCGCACCCCGGTCGCGGACTGTTCGTCGCCCCGGCCCCCATCGCCCCGGCCCCCGTCGCCCCGGCCCAGGACGGGGTGGGCGGGTCCGGCGGGTCGTCGCCGGGGCGGGNGGCGGNGCTCTTCCCCGGGCAGGGCAGTCAGCGGCCGGGGATGCTCGCCGAACTGTTCGTCGCCTTCCCTGAGCTGCAGGACTACCTGCGAGCCGGTGACTCCTGGGCGGACCTGCTGCATCCGCCGTCCGCGTTCGGCACAGCGGTGGGAGGCAGCACAGCGGTGGGAGGCGACGCGGGCGCGGACGCCGAGGCGCGGCTGCGCGACACCCGGGTCGCCCAGCCGGCGCTTGGGATCACCGGGCTCGCCGTGCACCACCTGCTGACCCGGCTCGGTGTGCAACCGGACCTGCTCGCCGGGCACAGCTACGGAGAGCTGGTGGCGCTGGCCGCCGGCGGCGCCTTCGACCCGCAGACGCTGCTGGAGCTCAGCGCCGCCCGCGGCCAGTCGATCATGGCTGCGGTGGATGCGGCGGGCAGCGGCGACGGCTCCGATCCGGCCGGACGGGTGAGTGATCCGGGGGCGGCGAGTGATCCGGGGGCAGTGAGTGATCCGGGAGCGATGGCGGCGGTGCGTGCCGGCGCGGCCAGGATCGAGGCGGTGCTCGCGGACGCCGGGCTCGCCGACGAGGTGATTGTGGCCAACCACAACGCCCCCGACCAGTCGGTGATCTCCGGGGCGACGGCCGGCGTCGAGCGGGCCGTCGACCTGCTGCGCGCGGCCGGGCTGGGGGCCGTGCGGCTGCCAGTGGCGTGCGCGTTCCACAGCCCACTGGTCGCCGCCGCCGGTGACCGGTTCGCCGAGGTCCTCGCCCGAACCCGGGTGACGGCGCCGCGGCTGCCGGTGTGGGCGAACCGCACCGCCTCCCCCTACCCCGCCCCGCCCGGCGGCAGCGAACCGGCCGTGGTCGAGGCCGACGGGGGCGCGGCGGTGCGGGCGGAGCTCGCGGCGCAGGTAGGCGCGCCCGTCCGGTTCGTCGACGAGATCGAGGCGATGTACGCCGCCGGGGCACGGGTGTTCGTCGAGGCCGGTCCCGGTCGGGTGCTGACCGGGCTCGTCGACGAGATCCTCGGCGAGCGCCCGCACGTCGCGGTCGCCTGCGACGGGCGCCGCGGTGGCCTGCGGGGTTTCCTCGACGCGGTGGCGCAGCTCGCCGTCGCCGGGGTGGCGTTGCACCCGGACTGGCTGGTCGAAGGACGCGATGCCGCCGACCTGCGGGGCAGTCGGCCACCGGTCCGCCCACGGTGGAGCGTGTCCGGCCGGGCGGTGTTGACCGCGGACGGCGAGCCGCTGCCGGGCGGGCTCGCACCGGCCCGGCGGGTCCCCCTCGCACCGGCCGACCACGCGGGCATCCCTGGATGGTCGGCCGCCGGGCAACCGGTGGCGGCCGCGAAGTCGGCGGCGCCGGCCCGAACGCCGGTGTCCGGGCAGCCCGCGACGCTCGCGCAAACCCCTGTAGGCAGCCTGCCCACCGCACTCGCGCAGCCGAGGGCACTCGAACAGGCGACGGCGTTCACACAGCCGGGGACGCTCGCGCAACCGGGGACACTCGGACAGGAGACCGTCGTGGGACGGGCCGCGGACGTNCCGACCCGGGAGGCTCTGGTCGGCCACTTCCTCACGACCGCGCGGGACATGCTCGCCGCCCAGCGCGACGTCCTGCTGTCCTATCTGGGCACCCCGGCCGCCCCGGCCGGAACCGGCCTGGTGACGCCGTCGGCCCCCGCCGTGGTGGGCATAACGGCACCGGTGGTGGGCCTGCCAGCGGACATCGCCCCGGCGGGGACGGATGGCCTGCCCAGCGGCGGTGACGGCCGACCTGCCGCGGCCGGCGGCCGACCTGCCGCGGCGGACGGCAGATCTGCCGCAGGGAACGGGGGCGGTCCCGCGGCGGTCGACGTCGGCGCGGTCGTGCTCGATCTCCTCGCGGGCAGCACCGGCTACCCCACCGAAATGATCGAACCCGACCTGGACCTCGAGACCGACCTGTCGGTCAACTCCATCAAACGCACCGAGATCGCCGGCCTGCTCACCCAACGGCTGAACCTCACCGACGCACTCAGCCCCCGCGCCGTCGAGGAACTCAGCCGACTGCGCACCGTGCGCGCCATCACCACCTGGCTCGCCGAGCACACCCCGGCTGCGGACCCGGCTGCGGACCCGGCCATCCCGGCCACACCCGGGGAGGCCGAGCTCCAAGGCGTCGTGCTCGATCTCCTCGCGGGCAGCACCGGCTACCCCACCGAAATGATCGAACCCGACCTGGACCTCGAGACCGACCTGTCGGTCAACTCCATCAAACGCACCGAGATCGCCGGCCTGCTCACCCAACGGCTGAACCTCACCGACGCACTCGGCCCCCGCGCCGTCGAGGAACTCAGCCGACTGCGCACCGTCCGCGCCATCACCACCTGGCTCGCCGAGCACACCGCGGCTGCGGCATCTCCGACCGCCACAGCACCTCCGAGCGCCACGGCACCCGCGGCGGCTACTGGGACGGTCACGCCGGTCGTCGACTCCGGCCCAGGCGAGCCCGGCGGGCGCGGACGCGGTGGTGGGCGGGCGCCGACCCGGTTCGTGCTCACGACCGTCCCCGCGCCGCTGATCGCCGACACGGTCGACCTCACCGGCACCGACTGGACGGTGTTCGGCGACGTGACGGTGCACCACGTCGCCGACCCGGTGGTAGCCCGGCTGGCGGACCTCGGGGCGGCGGTCACCGCGCGCACCGCCGCCGAGCTGGCCGAGGCGCCGCCGCAGCGGCTGGACGGGGTGCTCTACCTGTGCGGTTGGGGTCGCGCCGAGGGCGAGCCGGAGCTGCCGGAGACGTTCACGGCGATCCGCGCGGCGTTGCGCGCCGGGCCCCGCTGGGTGCTCGCCGTCAGCCCGCTCGCCGTCAGCCCGCTCGCCGCCGACCCGACCGGCCCCGCCAACCGGACCTCCCTGGCCGGACCCGCCGACCCTGCCGAACCCACCGAACCCACCGGACCAGGGCGGGCGCTGCCCACCGAGCGCGCCGCCGGCCTGCGCGGGCTGTTCCGGACGCTGGCGAGGGAATACCCGGACCGGCTGGTGCGACTCGTCGAGCTCGACGCCACCACCGCGGCGGCGGACATCCTGGTCGCCGAGCTCGGCCGGCCCACCGGGGCTGGGGCGGTCGTCGTCCACCGCGGCGGCGCCCGGCTCGGCGAACAGCTCACGGCGGTGCCGCCGGGGCCGCTGGCCGCGGCCGGCGCGGGGCCCGCCGCCGACGGCGCGGCGGAGGCCGAGGCGCTCGGCCTCGACCGCGACGCCGTCATCCTGCTCGTCGGCGGGGCCCGGGGCATCACCGCCGGGTTCACGACGCTGCTCGCCGGCGCCGCGCGCTGCCGGCTGGAACTCGCCGGGCGCACCGCGCCGCCGGCCGCGGAGCATCCCCGCACCGCCGGGATCGTCGACCGCGCCGGCCTGATCCAGGCGGTGCGCGAGCTCGGGCACCGCACGCCCGGCGAGGCGCGCCGCGCGGTCGCCGCCCTCCTCGCCGGACGGGAGATCACCGCGACCCTCGCCGACGTCGAGGCGCGCGGCGGCCAGGCCCGCTACCGACAGCTCGACGTCCTCGACGCCGACGCCGTCCAGCAGGCGGTCAAGCAGGTCTTCGCCCGCCACGGCCGCCTCGACGGCGTCGTCTACTCGGCCGGGGTCATCGAGGACGCCCTCGTCGCGGACAAGGATCCGCAGTCGTTCCGGCGGGTGTTCGACACCAAGGTCGCCGGGGCGCGGACCCTGCTCGCCGCGCTCGCCGAACTGCCCGTCGCGCCCCGGTTCCTGACCTTCTTCGGCAGCATCGCGGGCGTCCTGGGCAACCGCGGTCAAGGGGACTACGCGGCCGCCAATGACGCGCTGGAGACCCTCGGGGCCGCCTGGTCCCACCACCGGGACACCCGGACGATCACCGTGCACTGGGGTCCCTGGGCACCGTCGGCCGCGCATCCGGGAATGGTCGATCCGGGGCTCGAGGCGGAGTTCGCGCGCCGCGGGGTGGACCTCATCGACCCCGACGCCGGTCACCTGTGCCTGCTGCGCGAGCTCGCCTGGGGGCCCCGCGACCTGCCCGCGGTCGTCTACTCGGCTTCGAGCTGGTAGCCGGCCACCGCGGCCCGGCCCTCGCCGCTGCCTGTGGCCACCGGCCGGGCGCGCCTCCCGCCAAGGTCACGCCCGGCTCACCGCCCCGGCCCCACCCGCCCCGAGTCCCACCCGTCCCGAGTCCCACCCGTCCCACCCGTCCCTCCCGGTCCAAGGAGTCCCGACCCCGATGACGCCCTCGCCGGCCCCGCCCTCGTCACCGGCGCGCCCGCCCCGGGCCGTCGCGCCGCCCGACTCCGCCGCCGGTGGCTGGCGCCAGCCACCGGTCGCCGTCGTCGGCATGGCGGTGCTCCTGCCGGGTGCCCCGGACCTCGCCGCCTACTGGCAGAACCTGCTGGGCGGCATCGAGTCGATCAGTGAGGCGCCGCCGCACCGCTGGGATCCCCAGTTCTACGACCCGGCCGGCGCCACCGAACCCCACGCGGAACGGATCTACTGCCGCCGCGGCGGGTTCGTCGACGAGTACGCCTACGCCGACCCGCTGCGTTTCGGCATCCCGCCCGCCGACGTCGCCGGCATCGAACCCGACCAGCTTCTCGCGCTGCAGGTCGCCGCGAGCGCAATCGACGACGCCGGCGGCGCCACCCGGCTCGGCGACCCGGCCCGCGTCGGCGTCATCCTCGGCCGCGGCGGCTACCTCGGCGCCGGCCTCGCCCGCCTCGACCAGCGGCTGCGCACCGCCCACCAGCTCGTGTCCACCCTCGGCACGCTGCTGCCCGCCCTGGGCGCGGACGAGCTCGACCGGATCCGGGCGGCCTTCACCGACCAGCTCGGCCCGCAGCGCGCGGACGGCGCGATCGGGATGGTGCCGAACCTGGCCGCGTCCCGGATCGCGAACCGGCTCGACCTGCGCGGCCCCGCGTACACGGTGGACGCGGCCTGCGCCTCGTCGCTGATCGCCGTGGACAGCGCGGTCACCGAGCTCGCCGCCGGGCGCTGCGACGCGGTGCTCGCCGGCGGCGTCCACCACTGCCACGACATCACCCTGTGGAGCACCTTCGCGCAGCTCGGGGCGCTGTCGGCGCGCCAGCAGAGCCGGCCGTTCGACCGTGCCGCGGACGGCATCCTCATCGGCGAGGGCACCGGCGTCGTCGTGCTCAAGCGCCTCGACGACGCCCAGCGCGCCGGCGACCGGGTGTACGCGGTGATCCGCGGCACCGGGACGTCCAGCGACGGGCGCGGCGGCGGCCTGGTGAATCCGGAGCCGGCCGGGCAGGCCCTCGCCGTCGAACGGGCCTGGGCGGCGGCCGGGCTCGACCCGCGCGCCCGGCATTCGGTCGGCATGATCGAGGCGCACGGCACCGCGACGCCGGCCGGGGACGCCGCGGAACTCGCGACGCTGGCGCAGGTCTTCGGCAGCGACCGGGACGACGTCGGCGTCCTCGGCTCGGTCAAGTCGATGATCGGCCACGCGATGGCGGCGGCCGGCGTCGCCGGGCTGGTCAAGGCCGCGCTGGCCCTGCACAACCGCGTCCTGCTGCCGGCGGTGAACTGCGAGGATCCGCATCCGGCGCTGGCCAGGACGCGGTTTCGCCCGCTGCTGACGGCCGCGCCGTGGGAGAGCGCGGGGCCGCGCCGCGCCGGCGTGAACGCCTTCGGGTTCGGCGGGACGAACGCCCACGTGCTGCTGGAGGAGGCGCCGCCGCCCACCGCACCGCGCGCCGGGACCGGCGCGCCTGGATCCCCCGCGGGGGTCGGCTCGCCGGGGGCGCGGCGGGACCCGACCTCCGCGGGTCAGTCCGCCGCGCCCGCCGCAGCCGGCGCCGGCACATCCGTAGGCGGTACATCCCGAGGCGGCACATCCCGAGGCGGCACGGCGGGGGGCACCACATCCGAGGGCGGCCCGGCGGGGGGCGGCACGGCGGGGGGCGGCGCGACGGGGGGCGGCGCGACGGGGGGCGGCGCGACGGGGGTGCCGGCGGCGACGGTCCGCGAACCCGACGTCATCCTCCGCTTCGCCGCGGCGACCCCGCGCGAGCTCGCCGGCCAGCTCGACGCCGACGACGCGACCCTGCGCGCGACGGCCGGCGGCCCGCCCGCGTACACGGGTCCCGGCGCCCGCCTCGGTCTGGTCCATCCCACCCCGCGCCGGCTCGCCGCCGCCCGGCACGCCGCCGGCGGGGCCCGCACCGGGGCCTGGGATGCCTGGCGGGGTCGCAGCGAGGTCTGGTACAGCGCGTCCGGCCTGCTCGCCGGCCCGAAGCCGGCGCGGGTGGCGTTCGTCTTCCCCGGGCTGGAGGCCGAGTTCGCCCCGCGGCTCGACGACGTGTGCGCGCACTTCGGGTTCGCGCTGCCGCGACTGTCCGCCGACGGCCTCGGGACACACGGCAGCAGTGTGCTGGCCGCCAGTCGGGTGCTTGACCGGACGCTGCGCCGGCTGCGCGTCGAGCCGGACGCCGTGGCCGGGCACAGCATCGGCGAGTGGAGCGCGATGTTCGCCGCGGGCCTGTTCGACGAGGCGGAGGTCGACGCCGACATCTTCGGCGCCGACCCGTACGAGGGCGACGTGCCCGAGGTGGACTACGCGTCGCTGAGCTGCTCGCGCGACGACGCGCTGGCCGCGATCGCCGACCACCCCGGGGTCGTGCTCTCCCACGACAACGCCCCGGCGCAGACGGTGGTGTGCGGGCCGCCGGCACGGATCGCCGAGCTCGCCCGCGGGCTGCGCCGCCGCAACGTCGTCGTGCAGATCCTGCCGTTCCGCTCCGGCTTCCACACCCCGATGCTGCGGCCCTACCTCGCCGGATTACGGGAACGCACCCAGCGGATGCGGATCCGGCGGGCACCGCAGACCGAGCTGTGGTCGGCCACGACCGCCTCGCCGTATCCGGAGGACACCGGCGCGATCCGCGAGCTGTTCGTCCGTCACCTGCTCGAACCGGTGCTGTTCCGGCAGGTCGTCGAGGCGATGGCCGCCGCCGGCGTCGGGGTGTTCGTGCAGGTCGGCCCCGGACGCCTCGGTGGACTCGTCGACGCCACCCTGGAGTCGACGCCGCACCTGACGATCGCGGCGAACAGCTCCGAACGCGACGGGCTCGGGCAGCTACGCCGGCTGGCCGTCGCCCTGTGGGTGGAGCACGGCGACCCCGNCCTCGCCGCCCTGGATGCCCCGCCCGCCGGTGCGGCGCCACCCGCTCCCCTCCCCACGGGCAGCACGGGCAGCACGGGCAGCACGGACAGCACGGACAGCACGGACAGCACGGACGGCACGGACGGCACGGACAGCACGGACAGCGCGGGGGCGACGGGCCGCCGCGGTGGCCCGCTGGTCCGCCTCGATCTGGGGGCGGCGTCGGTCCGCCTCGACCCGGCGGCACTGCCCAGGTTGGAGCCGGCCCGGCCGGCAAGCCCGCTGGCCGCATGGGCTGCCAGCGACCCCCTGGCCGGCGAGCTCATGGCACTGCTCGACGACACCGCCGAGACCGCCGCGTCCGTGCTGGCCAGCGCCTTCGCCGCCCCACCACCGCCGGCGACACCACCGCAGACCGCACCACCGCGGGCGGCCGAACCCGCGCTCACCACTGTGACGCGGACCAACGCCGGCTGGGAGGCGATCCTGCGCGTCTCCCCGCGGACGATGCCCTACCTGCTCGACCATGCGCTTCACGCGCAGCGCCCCGGCTGGCCCGACGACGCCGACAGGCGGCCCGTGGTGGCGGCGACGACGACCGTCCGGCTGATGATGGACGCCGCCGAGCGGGCGTCGGGGCGGATCGCCGTCGGCCTCGCCGACGCCCGCTTCGACGCCTGGCTGCCCGTCGCACCCGCCCGGGAGGTGGCGGTCCGGATCGCGCCGGTGGGGCCCGACCGGCTGCTGGTCACGTTCGCCGGCTATGCCAGCGCCCAGGTCGTCGTCGCCGACCGCTATCCGGCGTCCCGGCCAGCGCGCTGGCCGGTCGACCCGGCCACCGAGCAGCCGCCGAGCATCAGCGCGCGGGACTTCTACCGCGAACGGTGGATGTTCCACGGCCCGGCGTTCCAAGGCGTGACGGCCCTGCTCGGCCACAGCACCCACGGCGTGCGCGCGGTGCTCACCGGCACCCGCGCACCCGGGTCGCTGCTCGACGCCGCCGGCCAGCTGCTCGGCTACTGGATCCGCACCCAGGCCCGCGACGGGCTGGTGCTGTTCCCGGTGCGCATCGGCGGGGTGCGGCTGTACGGGCCGGAGCCGGCGCCGGGCAGCCCGGTGACCTGCCAGGCGTGGGTGACCTGGGTGGACGACCAGTGGGTCCACGCCCACCTGCAGCTCGTCGACGGCGCCGAGGTCTGGGCCGAGGTCGAGGGCTGGGTGGACCGCCGCTTCAACCTCGATCCGGCGCTCGACGAGGCGTTCCGCCATCCGGACCGCCATCCGTTCGCGCTGGCGCAGCCCGGCGGCTGGGTGCGCGTCACCGAGCAGTGGCCCGATCTGGCCACGCGGGAACTGGTCCTCGGTAGCGTCACCGGCGCCGCCGAGCGGGCGGAGCACGACGCGACCCCGCCGCCGGCGCGGCGCGCCTGGCTGCTGCGCCGGATCGCGGCGAAGGACGCCGTACGCACCCGGCTGTGGGCAGCGGGCCACGGCCCCCTGTTCCCCGCCGAGCTGCACGTCACCGACGCGGTAACCGGCACCGCCGGGTCCGGCACCGCCGGGTCCGGCACGACGGTGGCCGGCGCCCACGGCGCTGCACTCGCGCCCTTCGCGCTGTCGGTCGCCCACGACGCCGGGCTGGCCGTGGCGATCGCGCGGCCCGCGACCCCGGCAAGCGGCAGCGGCGGTGTCGGCATCGCACTCGCCCGGATCGACCCGGACGGGGCCCGCTCGCCGGCCGGGCCGGCCGTGGCGGACCCCGACGAGGACCGGCTGCTGCGCCGGCTCGGCGGGGACGGCCGGGGTGACACACCACCCCGCTGGCGGGCGCGGTTCGCCGCCGCCCGGCAGGCCGCGAGCCGGGCCGGTGGCCACCCCGCCGCCCGGGTCGTGGCCGCGGGCTCGGACGGCACGCTGACCGTCGCGGTCGGCGCCGCTCCGGATGGCGGTCCCGGTGGGCCTGGCACGCCGCCGCAGCGGTACGCCGTCGCCTACGCCGAGACCGAGGCGCCCGCCGCGCAACAGGAGCACGCCACCGCGGGGACGCGGCACCGGTACGTGGTCGCCTGGACGACAGGGGCCGCCAGTCGAGAGGAGTCCAACCAATGACGCACGATGACGAGCTGTCCGGCACGCTGCTCGCCGAGATCGGCACGTTGATCGCCCGCATCCTGGAGAAGTACGGCCTGGGCGACGTGCGCGTCGAGATGACCACGGCCTTCCACGACGACCTGGAGATGGAGAGCATCGACCTGGTCACGCTCGGCGGCATGCTCGCCGAGCGGTACGGCGAGAACGTCAGCCTCGCCGAGTTCCTCGCCGAGAAGGACCTCACCGAGGTCATCGCGCTCACCGTGGGCGACGTCGTGGAGTTCGTCCGGTCCCGGCTGGGCGCCCCGGCGGGTGTGGACTGACCGTGCCGATCATCGACGTCAACGGCAACGATCTCCACTACCTGCACGAGCGGGGCAAGCCTGCCCGGCCCGGCGCCGCCGGCACCGGGCGGGGCGACCCGGCAGGCCCGGCCGACGCGCTCGACAGAACCGACACGGCCGCCCCGACCCGCCCCGCGGGCCCGGCGCCGACGCTGGTCTGCGTGCACGGCCTGGGCACCGACAGCCTGGCCAGCTTCTACCTGACGATGGCCGCCCCGCTGGCCGCCGCCGGCATCGACGCGGTGTTCTACGACCTGCGCGGGCACGGCAACAGCGGCCGACCCACCCACGGCTACACCGTCGGTGACTTCGTCTCCGACCTCGCCGGCCTGCTGGCCGCCCTGGGCATCGACGAACCGGTGCACCTGGTGGGCAACAGCTTCGGCGGCACGATCGCCTACGCCTTCGCGGCCGCCCACCCGGACCGGGTGGCGAGCATCGTCACGATCGAGGCCGAGCCGCCGACNCAGCCGTGGGCCGACCGGGTGGGGCTCATGCTGGAGAACACCCGGCGCGACCTCGGCCGCGAGGACACCTACGCCTGGCTGCAGAAGACCTTCGGCTCCCACTACGTCCGGCTGTCCCGGCTGGCCTACCGGCGCCTGCAGGAGACATCGATGGCCGACGAGATCCCGGAGGGCCCGCTGCTCGACCTGGAGGACCTGGCCCGTCTCCACCACCCGGTGCTGAGCATCCTGGGCAGCGACGGCTTCCAGGCGGAGGACCCCTACCTGTTACAGAGTGTTTTGCCTGACTGTCACACGGTGATAGTGCCGGATCAGGACCATTCGGTGCTCGTCGAGTCGCACCGGCGGGTCCGCGACCTGACGATCGACTGGGTGCACCGGCATCAGGCGGTGGGCGTCCCCTCCGGCGAGGGGGCGTGAGCACCTTCCTGTTCGTGGTGCCGCCGCTGGCCGGGCACATCACCCCGCTGGTCGCCGTGGCCGACCGGCTGCGCGACCGCGGCCACCGGGTGGTCTGGTCGGGCGAGGAGTCGATCGTGCGGCGGCTGGCCGGACCGGACGCCGAGATCCATCCGTGCCTCGCGGGGCCGGTCGACGTCGACGTGCGCGGCGCCGAGCTGCGCGGCTATGCCGGGGTTCGTTTCCTGTGGGAGGAGTTCCTCGTCCCGCTGGCCGAGGCGACCTATCCGGCGGTCGTCGAGGCGGCCGTCCGGTCGGCCGCGGACGTGCTGGTCTGCGACATGCAGGCGCTGGCCGGGCCGCTCGCGGCGGCCCGGCTGGGCCGGCCGTGGGCGACGTCGGCGACGACGTCGGGCCCGCTGCGGGACACCTTCGCCGCCACCCCGAAGGTGCAACGGTGGTTCGACGACCTGCTCGACGGACTCGTCGCCCGCACCGCCGACACAGTCCGGCCCGACCCGTCCGCGGCCGGCGGGCCGCCCACGCCGCGCGCCCTGCGGCTGTCCCCCCATCTCGTCCTCGCGTTCACCACGGAGGCACTGGCCGGGCCGCCCGGCGGCGACTCGCTCATCGGCCCGGACGGCCCGCCGACCGCCTGGGTCGGCCCGTCGCTGCCATCGCCACGTCCCGACCCCCTGGAAGGCGACCCCGGCGGGCCGGAACCGGGCGGGCCGAAATCGNGCCGGGCGGAACCGGGCCGGGCGGCAACGGGCAGGGCTGAACCGGGCAGGGCGGCAACGGGCGGCGCGGCGGCGGGCGAGGCGTTCCCGTGGGGGCGGCTCGATCCGGCACGCCGGCTCGTGGTGATCAGCTTCGGGACCGTCAACGGCCGGGTGAGCGGGGAGTTCCTGCGGACGTGCGCGGCGGCGCTGCGCGCGCTCGGCGACGGCGTGCAGGCTGTCATCGCCGACCCGTTGGATGCCGTCGATCCGGCCGCCGTGCCGGACGGCGGCATCGCCGCGCGGTTCCTGCCGCTGGTCGACCTGCTGCCGCGGGCGGCGGCGGTCGTCTGCCACGCCGGGCACAACACGGTCTGCGAGGCGCTCGGACACGGCGTGCCGCTGGTCGTCGCGCCGATCCGAGACGACCAGCCGGTCATCGCCCAGCAGGTGGTGGAGGCGGGTGCGGGAATCCGGCTGCGCTTCGCCCGGGCCACGCCGGCGATCGTGGCGTCGGCCGTCCGCGATGTTCTCGACGATCCCCGCTACCGGTCGGCCGCGGCCCGTGTCGGCGCCTCGTTCCGGGCGGCGGGGGGCGCCGCGGCCGCGGCCGAGCACCTGCAGCGCCTCGCCGCAGCGCGCAGCCCGGTCCGATGAGCCGCGCCCGCCGCGCCGCCGCGCCGCGCCGCCCGCCGCTGCCGGCCGGACGGTTCGTGCTCCACTTCACCGCGGGCTCGCGCCGCGTCCTGCTCGCCGGTGGGGTGCTCACCCTGCTCGGCACGTCGATGTCGCTGGCCCAGCCGATCATCGCCCAGCACATCCTGGCCCGGCTCACCGCCGACCAGCCGGTCGGGCGGCTGCTCGTCGTCCTGACCGTCGCCGTCCTGGTCGGCACGGCGGTGTCCGCCGCCGGGTTCTTCCTCATCGAGTCGGTCGGGGAGACCCTGGTGCGGACCGTCCGCATCCGCCTGGTGGAACGCATCCTGCGGCTGCGGCTGGCCGCGACCGACGAGATCAAGCCCGGTGATCTGATGTCGCGGCTCGTCGGCGACACGACGCTGCTGCGCCAGGTCACGACCCAGGCCCTGGTGACGAGCTGCACGGCGACGATCGCCCTGGTCGGGGCGCTGGTGATGATGGCGCTCATCGACGTCGTCCTGCTCGGCGTCACGCTGTCGTCGGTCGTGCTGATGAGTGCCAGCGTGCGCTGGTCGGCGTCGCGGATCGGGAAGGCCACCGGCGAGGCACAGGCCGCCGTCGGCTACATGGCCACCCTGCTCGACCGCGACCTCGGCGCCCTGCGCACCGTCAAGGCCTCCGGGGCGGAGGATCACGAGATCGGCCTGCTCGCCGACGCGGCGCAGACGGCGTTCCGTCGGGGGCTGCGCGTCGCCGCCTGGCAGGCGGGCACCGGGGCGAGCGCCGGCATGCTCATGCAGGCGTCGTTCCTGGGGGTGCTCGGCGTCGGCGGCGCCCGGGTCGCCGCCGGGGACCTGCCGATCTCCGACCTGATCGCGTTCCTGCTGTACATGTTCTTCCTGACCCAGCCGGTGACCACCCTGGTCGGTGCCTGGGGCCAGTTCAAGGCCGGCGGGGCGGCCGCGGAACGGATCTCCGCGGTGCTGCGCCTGGCCGCCGAACCCACCGCGGACCGGGGACGCACCACCCCCGGCCGCCGCACCACCCCCAGCCGCCGCACCGCCCGCGGCCGCCGCAGCACCGCCGCCCACCGCGACCCAGTGGGCCAGCGTGATCCAGCCGGCCAGCGTGATCCTGCCGCCAGCGGTCCCATGTTCAGGCGCGGGCCGGCCGTCGTCCGCCGCACCGCGCTGACCAGGCGCCCCGCGTCGACCACGAGCACCGCCCCGAACGGCCGGGCCACCAGCGCGGCGGTGGCCTTCGACGACGTCGAGTTCGCCTACCGGCAGGACCTGCCCCCGGTGCACCGGGGGGTGTCGTTCACCGTCCCACCCGGCGGGATGACCGCCATCGTCGGCCCGTCGGGCGCCGGCAAGTCGAGCATCTTCCTGCTGCTCGAACGGTTCTACGACGCCACCGCCGGCCGGATCCTCGTCGACGGCCGCGACGTGCGGGACTGGCCGCTGGCGCAGCTTCGCCGCTCGATCGGCTACGTCGAGCAGGAGGCTCCGGTGCTCGCCGGCTCCCTGCGCGAGAACCTGACCCTCGGCCTGACCGGCGTCGACGACCAGGCCCTGTACGAGGCGCTGCGCCTGGCCCGACTGGAGCTGTTCGTGGCGGCGCTGCCCGGTGGGCTCGACGGCTGGATCGGCCACCGTGGCGGCACCCTGTCCGGCGGTGAACGCCAGCGCATCGCGATCGCCCGCGCCCTGCTGCGCCGGCCCCGGCTGCTGCTGCTCGACGAGGCGACCTCGGCGCTCGACGCCGGCAACGAGCTCGCGCTGCGCGACACCGTCGCCGCCGCGGCGAGCACGACGACGGTGATGGTCGTCGCCCACCGGCTGTCCACCGTCGTCGGCGCCCGGCAGATCATCGTCATGGAGGCGGGCCGGGTGCGCGCCGTCGGCAGCCACGCGGAGCTGCTGGAGACCGACCCGCTCTACCGCGATCTGGCAACCACCCAGCTCCTCGTCCCCACCGGCTGACGCCCACCCGACGGGACGATCACGCCGACGAGGGCGGGGGGAGCCCGCCGGCGCCGCCGGACTCCCCCTGTTCGGCTGTTGCCGCTGCCGACGACGGCGGACACTGGCTGGCGGAGGTGGTGCACGATGTCCGTCCAGCTCAACCACACCATCGTCGTCGCCCGAGACCGGCGTGAATCCGGCGAGACCTACCACCACAACGGCGGCCGCGGCGTGTACTTCCCCGACCCCTCCGGCCATTTCCTGGAGATCCTCACCCCCACCGCCGAATGAGCCGCCCACGCGCGATCCCGCTCGCCTTCTACGGCACCGTCGTCGCCGACGATGACGGGTCCACCCGCTCATCGCCGGGGAACGCCGGCGGCCTCTGCGGGACCGGGCCCGACGCGTGACCTCGCCCGCGTCGATCCGCTCGACCTGCTGGACTCGGCCGTTGGGTCGGCGCGGTCTGACCGTGACGCCGGGCCGGTGACAGATCCGGCTTTTCCCCGCCGCTCGCGCAGACCCAGGGGCTACCATCGGCACGGTGTGACATCGGGTATGAACGGAGAGCAGTCATGGGCTGGGGTGGCAGCAAGCACACCGACAAGCGCGGCAACACCGGCGGAGGCAGCAGCACCGGCCGCAGCGGACAGAAAAGGGGTGGCTCGGGCCACACGGGCGACCCTGCGGACAGCGTCGACCGCGGAACGCTGACCTGCCCGAAGTGCCTCGGGAGCGGAATGGTCGGCAACCCGGCGGCAGAGCAGGACGCCGGTGAGGAGTTCGACGGCGCCAGTCAGATCAGGTGCCCGCGTTGCAGCGGCACAGGCCAAGTGAATGCGAAATGAGCGAGCCGCCGGAGGACGGCCCGACCGGGCCCGCCCCCGAGGTGCACGCTCTCATCCCGTCATGCGGGCCCTGCCGGCGAGCACGGGCGCAGCACCTGCGCAGGTCTGCCCGGGGATCGGCGGCTAGGGAGGACCTGCCGGAGGTAACGTTGCAGCCGCCGGTGACGCGCTGCCCGCATATCCCAGCCGTGTGGGCGCCCGGGTTCGGGCCGGATGCCGAGCCGCCGGAGGACTCCGGGTGGGAGACGCGGCCCGACGGACCGGTGTGACGACGCCGGAGGAGCGCCGCCAGAGTTCGGTCCGGCGGGGAGTTGAACGCCCTCGCCTCGGGTGCTCGGTCAGGGCTCGGTGTGAGTTCCACCTTGGTCGCGGCGCAGCGGGTACTCGGGCGGGAGCTGCACGACGACGACGGGGATGGATGTGGTCACCCGACAAGAAATACCCCCACAACGGCGGTCGCAGCACGTACTTCCACGACCCGTCCGGCCGTTGTCGGAGATCCTCACCCACTCATGAAACCCTGAAGCCGGCCCGGGAGTGCAAAGGATCTCTTTACCTACGATTCACGATGTTCCAGGCCATCTACGCGGGCGGTGTCGCCAGCTCGACCAACGACAGCCGCTTCCGTCGGGTCGACCCGGCGACCTACCACTGATCAGCACCACCCACAATTCCTTCCGGGGGAAGACGGATGAGCCGCCCGCGCGCGATCCTGCTCGACTTCTACGGCACCGTCGTCGCCGAGGACGACGACGTGGTGGCCGCGGTCTGCCGCAGCATCGAGCAGACCGCGACGGCTCGCGTGCGCAACCCGGCGACGATCGGCCGGTACTGGTCGGACGCCTTCGCCCGGTTGTGCGCCGCCGCGACGGGCCCCGCGTTCGCCACCCAGCGAGAGCTGGAACGCCGGTCATTGCGGGAGACGATCCGGCATTTCGGCTCGGACGCCGACGAGGAATCGCTCAGCCGGCGGCTGTTCGACTACTGGCGTCGGCCGGCGCTCCTGCCCGGCGCCGCCGCCTTCCTGGCCGAGATCGAACTGCCGGTCTGTCTTGTCTCCGACATCGACCGTGCCGATCTCGACGCCGCGCTCGACGCCCACGGGCTCCGAGTGGACGCGATCGTCACAAGCGAGCAGGCACGGGCCTACAAGCCGCGACCGGAACCGTTCCGGCTCGCCCTCNACCACCTGGCACACGGCCACCCCGGACCCGACCAACCCGGACCCGGCCAGCCCTGCCTCGCTCCGGGCGAGGTCTGGCACGTCGGCGATTCCCTGACCTGCGACGTGGCCGGCGCCAACGCGCTCGGCATTCCCGTCGTCTGGATGAACCGCAAGCACCGGCAACGGCCGGCAGGGGCGTCGCTCGTCGCCGAGGTCGGGGACCTCACGAAGGTCCTGGAACTGGTCCGGCAAGCCTGACCGCGACGGCCGCCCGGGCGCCACGCGTCCACCACCGGTCCACGGCCCAGCCGTCGTCCCCCGCGCGGACCACCCGTCACCCGGCGGTGGCCTCGCTGCCGGCGACGGGACTGCCGAGGGCGGGGCCACCGGCGACGGAAATGGCGGGGGCAGAACTGCCGGCGCCGGGGATCACGGGATCGGGACGGGCACCGACGGTGAGCGTGGGGACGGGACTTGCGGGGACCGGACTGGCGGGGACGGGGACGGCGGGATCGGATCCGGCAGGGACGGGACCTTCCGGGGTGGGACTGGCGGGGGTGGGACTGGCGGGGGTGGGACTGGCGGGGGTGGGGCGGGCGGAGACGGTCAGGCGGGCGGCGCGGGTGAGGGCGTAGCCGAAGATCGACATGTGGGACGTCGGAAAGAGGCGGGCGACGGCGTCGATCGTCCTGGCCTGGCGCGTGATGATCACGCGGGCTCGGCGGGCCTCGACCGCGGCGAGGATCTCCCGGGCGGCGGCGTCGGCGGGGTAGCTGAGCATTTTCGCGAAGTCGCGCCGGCCCGTCTCGGCCTCGTCGCTCGGCACGGCCCGCGCCACCCGGGCGGTCTCGGCGAGCCGGGTGCGAACCCCGCCGGGGTACACGGCCGTGACACCGACGCGGCCGGCCAGCTCGTGGCGCAGCGCTTCGGTGAAGCCGCGAACGGCGAACTTGCTCGCCGAATAGGCCGTCTGGCCGGGGGGTCCGATGAGCCCGAACAGGCTCGAGACGTTGACGATGTGGCTGCCCGGGCGGGCGAGCAGGGCCGGCAGCAGCAGGCGGGTGAGCCGCACGGGCGCGCGGAAGTTGACGGCCATCACCCAGTCGAACTCCTCCAGCGTGAGGTGTTCGAAGCCGCCGCCGAACGCGACGCCGGCGTTGTTGACCAGCAGGGTCACCCCGGGATGGTCGGCCAGGACGCGGGCCGCCGCGGTGTCGACGGCGTCAGAGTCTGCGAGGTCGACGGTCAGGGTGTCGACCAGCAGCCGTGGATGGCGGGCACGGATCCTGGCGGCCACGGCGGCGAGGCGCGGTGCGTCGCGGTCGAGCAGGACGAGGTTGCTGCCGCGGCCGGCGAGCGCGTAGGCCATCTCCTCCCCCATGCCACTCGCGGCGCCGGTCACGACGGCGGTTCCGGCGGCGAACCGGTAGGGACGCAGCGGGGACGGCACGGATGGACTCCTTCGACCAGGTTCAACCAGAAACGAGGATGCCCAGTATCCAGAGAGCCCATCGCCCGGCACGGCCAGACCTCGCCCCACGTCTCCCGTCCGGGCGGCGCGGGGCGGGGCGGGGCGGGGCGGCGGGGCGGGGCGGCGGGGTAGGCCGGCGCAACGGTCAGCGGAGCAGGACGTCGGCGAGGCGCCGCCACCACGTGGACTCGGGCTCGCCGCCGGTCGCGTCGTTGACCTGGAGCACGACCTGGTCGGCGCCGGCGGAGAGGTACTCGGCCACCCGCTTGCCGATGGTCTCCACGTCCCCCCACACGGTGACCTGGTCGATGAGCCGGTCGCTGAGGTCCGCGACGTCGTCGGTGGTGAAGCCCATCCGGGCCAGGTTGTTGGCGTAGCCGGGGACGGTGGTCAGGAAGCGGATCGCCTCGCGGGCGGCGCCGCGCGCGGCGACCGGGTCGCGGTCGGGGATGACGGTGACGAGCACGGCCAGCGTCCGGTCGGGGCCGAGCACGGCGCGGGCGTCGGTGACGTACTGCGGGGTGACGAGGAACGGGTACGCCCCGGCCGCGCGGTCGCGGGCGAGGCGGAGCATGGCCGGGCCGAGGGCGGCGAGGATGCGCCCGGCGGCCGGCACCGCCGGCTGCGCGGCGTCGAGCTCGTCGAGGTAGGCGCCGAGGGTGCCCAGCGGACCCGCGCCGTGCGCGCCGCCGAGGCCGGCGAGGTAGCGGCCGGGATGGTCGGCGGCGAGCGCCGCGTAGGTCGCCGCGACCTCGGCGGCGGGGACCTGGTCGACGGACAGGATGCCGTTGGCGACGAGCAGGCTCCCCGTCCCGCGCACGACCTGCTCGACGAGCCAGACGTTGTTGCCCTGGCCACCGGGCAGCCACAGCGTCGAATAGCCCAGGTCCTCGACCTCGGCGGCCGCCGCGACGGCGGCGGGAACGTCCGGGTTGAAGGCGATCGTCGAACTCGCGATGCCGATGGTGCCGAGAGTGGTCATGACCCCTGCAACCCCCCGTACCGGGAGCCTCTTCCGGGTCGGCGGGCAACCTGCGCGGCGGCCCGAACGACAACGAACCGGACACGCCCGACCAGACCAGACCCGCCGTCACCGGCAGTTACCAGACGACGCCGACCACCAGACGACGCCGACCACCAGACGACGCCGACCACCAGACGATGCTGGCCACCAGACGATGCCGAACGGCAGGACACGATGCGCACCCCGCGACACATCGCCATGATCGGCTGCACCACGCCGAGCCACGTCTACCCCTCGCTCGGCGTCATCGCCGAACTCGTTCGCCGCGGCCACCGGGTCAGCTACGCCATCGGCGACCGGCTCGCCGGGCTGGTGGAGCCCACCGGCGCGCGGCCCGTCACCCACCCCTCGACGCTGCCCGCCGAGGACGGTGACTGGCCGGACAACCCGGCCGCGGAACTCGCCACCCGGATGTTCCTGACCGAGGGGATCGCCACCCTCCCCCCACTCGTCCGCCACTTCGACGACGACCGGCCGGACCTGCTGATCCACGACGTCGCCGCGCAGGCGGGCCCGGTGCTCGCCGCCCAGTGGAACGTCCCCGCGGTGCTGCTGTCCCCGACCTGGGTGCCGTGGGACGGCTTCGAGCAGGACAACGCCGAGGCCCTGGCGGCGCTGCGCACCTCCGTGCCGGGCAAGGAGTACCACGCGGCGTTCAGTGCCTGGCTGCACGACAACGGCCTCGACCGCGACCCCTGGGAGTGGCTGGGCGCCGACCGGCCCGTCGTCTCGCTGATCCCCCCGGTGCTGCAGCCGCACCTGAACCGGGTCCGGCCGGGCGTGCGGTTCGTCGGCCCCTGCCTGGACCCCGCGCGCCTCGCCGAACGGACCTGGACGGCGCCGCCGGACGCCGGCCGGGTGCTGCTGGTGTCCCTCGGCACCGTCTACAACGACCGGCCCGACATCTACCGGGCCGCCGCCGAGGCGTTCGCCGACACCGACTGGCATGTGGTCATGGCGCTCGGCCGGCGCGTCGACCCCGCCGCGCTCGGCCCGCTGCCCGCGAACGTCGAGGCCCACCGCAGCGTCCCCCAGCTCGCCGTGCTCGCCGCGGCGTCAGCGTTCGTCACCCACGCGGGGATGGGAAGCTGCGTGGAGGCGTTGTGGTTCGGCGTGCCGACGGTCGCGATCCCGCTGGCCGCCGAGCAGTTCGGCAACGCCGCGATCCTCGGCGCCCTCGGCGTCGGTGAGCAGCTCGCCGCCGATCGGGTCAACCCGCAGCTCCTGCGCGCCGCCGTCGAGTCCGTCGCCGCCGACGCCGGGATCGCCGGGCGGCTGGCGGGGGTCGCGTCCGTGCTGCGCGCCCACGGCGGGATCGAGGCCGCCGCCGACGCGGTCGAGTCGTTCCTGCCCTGACAGGCCGAGTCAGCCGACCGCGAGGAGTTCCACCTCGAAGCGGAGGTCGGAGTTGGGCGGGATGACCGGCGGGAAGCCGCGGGGGCCGTACCCGTAGTCGGGAGTGACGGTGAGCACCGCCTTCTCGCCGACCGAGAGCTGGGGGATCCCCTCGTCCCACCCCTTGATGACCTTGCCGACGCCGATCTCGGTGGTGAACGGCACCCCCCTGTCCCGGGACGAGTCGAACTGCTTGCCGTCGAGCAGGGTGCCGACGTAGTGCACCGTCACCGTGTCTCCGGCCTTGGGGAAGGTCTTGCCGTCCCCCGGCACCACGGTCTCCTTCGATACGCCCATGCCCCCAGTATGTCAGCCGCAGCCGCCGCCCCGTGTCGTGTCCGGCGGCGGCTGCGGCGAAGCAGCCCGCCGGGCCGGCGGGCCGGCGGGCTGTGAGATCGTGCGCGGATGCCCGCCGAACCTGCGCTGATCCTGTGGGATGTCGACCACACGCTGGTGTCGTTCGCGGGGCTCGGCCGCGAGCTCCACGCCCGGGCCTTCCAGGAGATCATCGGCCGGCCCGCGGCGCAGGTCGCCGACCTCGCCGGTCGCACCGACCGGGCCATCGTCATCGACACCCTGCGGCGCAACGGAATCGACCGGCCGGAGTCGCTGCTGCCGGCGTTCTACGCGGCGCTGCCGGCCGCGGCCGTCGCACTCGACGATCGGATGCGCCGGACCGGCCGGGTCCTGCCCGGCGCCCGGGCGGCCGTCGAAAGCCTGGTCGGGGACGGCGTCGTGCAGTCGGTGGTGACCGGGAACCTGCCGTCCCTCGCCCGGCTCAAGCTCGCCTGCTGCGAGCTGACCGACCTGCTCGACCTGACCGTCGGCGGCTACGGCGACGACGACAGCGACCGGGCCGTGCTGGTCGCCCTGGCCGTCAAGCGGGCGGAGGCCGCCTACGGAGTGACCTTCGCCCCGGCCCGCGTCGTCGTCATCGGCGACACGGTGCACGACGTCCGCGGCGCGCGCGACGCCGGGGTGCGGGCGGTCGGGGTCGCCACCGGCGCGACCACCGCACCGGCCCTCGCGGCCGCCGGCGCGGACGCGGTCCTGGCCGACCTGACCGACCCGGCCGCCCTGCACGCCGCCGTCCACGGCGACACCGTCACCTGACGACCCCGGCGCCGGCGCCGCGTCGGCAACCCCGAGCTCGGCGACCCCTGAACAGTAAAGGCGCAGGTCAGCGGAGCACTATCCGTCGTATCTCGCTGAATCTCGGTTGCGTCCAGCTTCTCAGCCGCGCTCGAGGCACAACGAGCTGCGCGACCAGCCCGCGGAAAAGACAGGGCCCATCGCTTCCGTCGCTTCCATCGCTTCCATTCCAGCCATGACGACGGGGTCGTAGCTGGCGCCCGTACCGCTTCCCGGTGCCGCACCAGCGTCCACCGAATCGATCCTTCACCACGCAAAACTTCTCTTAGCAGGGCAATGCCGCCGATTACGTCAGCACGTTCCGGACTCGCACTTCAGACTGCTTGACAAGGACAATTCTTCGGACCTATCGTCATGCTTACCGATCACGTCAGTACAAGACTGCCTGTACACCTTCCCTGCAGGTGCAATTCTGTGCCAGGTACGTTCCGGAGACACGGTGACTGCGTTGCATGGCATCTTCCCGGGCGGGATCGAGATCCCGCCCGGGAAGTATTCTCCGGCCGGCCGGTTCGGCCACCTGTTCCCGGACCTGCCCGCCCGCCCGGCGATCGGGATTCCACTGGCCGAGCAGCACGGCCGGCCCGGCGGGAAGACGGACGCGGGCACTCTCGGCATCGTCGGCCGGCCCCACGCCACGGGCGTCGCGCCAGGTCCGCGCAGGACGGTGATGCCATCACCATACCCAGAGGGGAGTTTTCGTGTCACGTAGAAGGACGATTCGCGAGACCGTCGAGAACGGTATCAACGATCTCGACGAGCTGCAGGCCTCCCTGCTTACCGCCATCCAGTTGGAGTTCTCGACCATTCCGCCGTATCTGTGCGCCCAGTGGTCGATCACGAGTGCCGACCCAAGCGGCGTGGCGGGCCTGATCGAGCAGGTGGCGACACAGGAAATGCTACATTTCGGCCTGTCCTGCAACATGTACACCGCCACCGGAGCATCACTCAAGGGCGAGATCGCCGCGCCGGACTTCGTTCCCGTCTATCCGGCTACGGGACTGCCCGGCGGCGTCCATCCCGAGCTGGTTGTCGCGCTGGCACCGCTGAGCGAGCAGGCCCTGCAGACGTTCATGGCCATCGAGTACCCGGAGGCGGATCCCGTCGTGCCGGCGCCGGATCTGCCGCCGCCACCCCCGCCGCCGGCCGGGCCGACAATCGGACAGTTCTATGCCGCGATCGCCGCCGGCTTCAACGCTGTGTTCCCCGACGGCTCGCTGCCGACACACCCGGCGCCGAACCAGGTGACCGCCACCAGAATAGGCGACGACACGCTGTTCGCCGTCAACACGGTCGCGGACGCCCTGACGGCCATCAACGAGATCACCGCGCAGGGCGAGGGCGCCAGCACATCGCCCGACGAGGGCACGTTTGATCCAGGTAGACTCGCGCACTACTACACGTTCGCGGAGATCTACTACGGTAAGACCGTGGTACCGTCGGGCGATCATTTCGAATACGCGGGCACTCCCATCGAGATGCCCGCGGTCCATAATTTCTCGGCACAACCGTCACCCGGACCCGATCAGCAGACCTTCATCAAGACGTTCACAGCATTGATGACCAATCTGGAAAAATGCTGGAGGAATGACTTCTCCATCGAAACCGCCATCTCCGACATGTTCGACCTGACCAAGGCTGGCGTCTTTCTGATCGAGGCCGGGATCACCCCTCAGTTCACTATCGCGTAACTGTCCGGCGAGGCAGGGCTCAGGCTGGCGCCGGAGTGCACATTCGGTTGACCGGGGTGGCTCAGACCCTGGGTCCACTCGCCGATCTCGCCGGCACCTGGATCAGGGCCGGGTGCACGCTGATCTCACTTCTGGATTTCGATCCGAATCCGCCGAGCACCGGGCCGAGGGCATTCCGACTGAAGCCGAACTCCATCGTGGAGCACCTGGAGTTCATCCCCATCGGCGGCACGGTTTCCAACCGCGGTTCGACCGACCAGCTCGACATCAGGCGGCCAGCTCGACATCAGGATCTTCGGGTTGCGCTACCTTCAGCGGATCGCCCAGGGCGCGATCCCGCACGGCACCTCCGTACTGGCGCCGGGAACCCCCCTGACAGTCTCCTCGGGCCCGACGATCGACCTTGTCAGCTCTCGACCCAGGAGGAAGGCCGGCACCCACCCTTCGGTCTCGGCTATCTGGATCCCTTCGAACGACCAGACCTGCCACCAGGCTTCCAGCCGAGCTTCGTCGACGACCTGAACACCGCCCTCTCGGAATCGACTGGCCGCACATCTCGGTCGCGACGCTGACCAAGCGGAAGGCCTTCTCGACCTGCGCGCGAGCCAGCTCAAGATCCTTCGTCGGCGGGTCACCCCGCGGGCGCGGCCGGGCGGCGGCGCAGGGTGTCCCAGACGGCAAGGGCGACGGCGGCGAGGCCGAAGATGGCGCCGGTGATGCTGACGGCGGTCCAGCCGCCGTGGCTTTGGCTTCCTCCTCCTCGTGAACGAGGGGGACTCCCGGTGGGGATCATGCCGCCTTCCCGGGTGGTTGACGCTTCACCGTCCCCGGCAACCCGGAGATCTCCACGTCCATGGACGACAGTCCAGCCGCCCTGATGTTCAGACTTGCGTTGGTATCCGCGTTCCCCGACCAGCCACACGACGTGCACAGGAATGTTGCCTGGTCGGGGCGGGACACCCGGTCGACGACCCCGCAGACGTGACAGCGCTGCGACGTGTACGGCGCCGGAACCCTCACCAGCACCCCACCCACGCGGGCCGTCTTGTAGGCGAGATGCGCGCCGACGCGTCCCCATGCGGCGTTCAGAAC
>NZ_LJPA01000053.1:0-36472 GCF_001414035.1 Frankia sp. ACN1ag
GCCTGCGCCCGACCGTGGCCCAGATGTCGCCGCTGGTCTCGGCGAACCGCTTGGCGACCAGCCGCAGCGTCTCACCCGAGACACCCAGCCGTGCCGCGATCACCTCGACAGGATCAACCTCGCCGGTCGAGGTGTCCAACGCGAGCAGCACCTGCGCCCGCCTGATCATCGAGGCCGGATGCACACCCGTGGTGGTGACCCGAACCAACGCTTCACGATCGGCCGCGGTCAAGGTGACCGGCCGCTTCTTCTGTGACGGCATGACTTGTCCTGACCGGCAGAGGGGACGAGGAAGATCTGCCAACACCAGCCTGCCACACCCCAGAACTAAACAGCGACGGTCTACTAGGTGCATTATTTTCACCTTTGGCTGCCGGCAGCCGCGGACGAGTATCGGAGACCCATGACGCAAGGCGACGCCCACCCACATCCGTTGGCACAGGCGAGCAGCCAGCCGCCCGTCGACTGGGCCTCGGAATGAGATGAGACGATCGCGGCCACATCTGTTCATATCACTGGGCGTACCGATGGCAGTTTACGGCTGCATCGTGCTCGTGATTCGACATGAGCTCCTTCTGGGCTCCATGCACTGCGCGTTCGGACTCTCCCTCCTCTTTCAGGGAACAAGAGCGAGGAACGGTTCGCACCCACGAGGCCCGGCTTCGTAAGGATGGCCAAACGGTTGGACACCAGGAAACGCGCCAGAATCTGCGGCACACTTCTCCTGCTACTCACCGCGGTCATAGTCTCCTTCGAAATCTTTGCGTTCGACGACACGAGGTCCGCCATCACCGCCGGCGGCTCCGGGATTCTTGCGTGCACCCTGATCTTCAAAGCAGCAAAATCACCAACCAGATAGGTCGAAGCTCCAGCGGACTGTGCGGTGGTAGGACGCCCGGTCGGGCGGGGGAGGACGTCACGGTGAGACGAGCGACGGGCGTGCGGGCGAGGTGGTGGGCGGCCGGGCCGGTTCGCGCAGGTCGTAGGTGACTCCGGTGAGCCGCTCGGACTCCTCCCACAGCCGGCGCTGCCGGCGGACGTCCGCAGCGCGCGCGCTGGCCTCGGTGACGACGGGCAGACCGGTGCTGCCCAGCAGTCCGCCGGGGCCGTAGTACTCGCCGCCGCGGGCACCCGGATCGACCGCGGCCCGGACCGTCGCCAACGCGCCGACCCGCGGACCCTGGATGAGCCAGGACATCACCGGTGCCATGCGCGCGCCCAGGAACACCCGGGCCGCGGGCGTGAGACCGCGGCCCAGTTCGGTCCGGGCGATGCCCGGATGCGCGGCCACCGCGATGGTCGACCCGCCGGCCTGCGCAAGGCGGCGTTGCAGCTCGAAGGTGAACATCACGTTGGCGAGCTTCGAATCCGGGTAGGGCCGACGGGAGCGCCTGCGACCGCCCGGCCGCTCGCCCGACGGCAGCCGGCGCAGGTGATCGACGTCGATCCGCCCGTACCGGTGAACGAGGCTGCTCACGGTGACAATCCGCGATCCCGCCGTCGCCACCAGCCGGTCGAGCAGCAGGCCGGTCAGGGCGAAGTGACCGAGATGATTGATGCCGAACGTCGGCTCGAAGCCGTCCTCGGTGCGCCCCGGGGGCGGACACATGACCCCGGCGTTGTTGATGAGCAGATCCAGGCGCGGGTGTGCCGCCCGGATCCGCTCGGCCGCCGAGCGCACGGAGGCAAGGGAGGCCAGATCCAGCTGTTCCACCCGGACATCCGACGCGGGAATGCCGACCCGGATGCGCGCCGCGGCCAGTCGGGCCCGCGCCGCGTCGCGGCAGACCAGGATGACGGTGGCGCCATGCTCGGCGAGCACCCTCGCCGTCTCGAAGCCGAGGCCGGAGTTGGCGCCGGTGACGATGGCCGTGCGTCCACGCTGATCGGGCACGTCGGCCACGGTCCAGCGCGGGTTGTCGGTGTGGAGAACCTTCCTCACTCCCTCGGTCTCACGCTGTCCACCGGAACCCCGGGCAGCGTACGGTTCGGCCGATCGATCAGCTCGGTTCCAGCAGGACCAGCGGGATCACCCGGTCCGTCCTCGCCTGGTAGCCCCTGTACCAGCGGTTGTCGGCGATGACGCGCGGCCACAGTCGTTCGCGCTCCGCCGGGGTGGCCGCCCGGGCCCGCATCGGCCGCCACGGGCCGCCCCCGGCTCGCACCGTCACCTCCGGGTTCGCACAGACATTCAGGAACCAGTCCGGATGACGGTCATCGCCTGCCCGCGACGCAACCAGGACGATGGTCGATCCCTCGCGCAGCGGCGAGGTCACCAGGAGGGTGTGGGGGTGGCCGCTGCGGCGGCCCGTGGTGGTCAGTTCCAGGACGGGCATCCCGCCCGCCCGCCAGCCGAGCCGGCCACGGGTGACCTTCACGAGAGCCCGGTGCACGGTGTTCAGCGTCTTCAGCGTCCGAGTGGTCGGCATGCCTCGCCCCTCGTTCCGTCCTCGTCCTGTCCCGGCCTTCCGGACCCGGCGATCCTGCGCACGTCCGCCCGGATGTCCACCTGGCGCCCGGATGTTCGCCTAGCGCCCGGATGTCCATCTGCGCGAGAGCATGCCGTCTCCGGGGGACATCGTGCACGAACCGTCGTGAACCGGACGGCAACCGCTGATCATTTTCCGTGTGCACTCAGCCACTCGACGACTCCGCCGACGGTGTCCCCCGGTATTCATGGGAGTGAGGCGCCGGGTCGGGCGGCAGAGGGCGAGGACATCGACGTGGCAGAGCTCACGAACGAGATCATCGTCGCTGCGCAGGCCGGCGGCGGGCACGATCTCGCCGCCGCTGACGTGGCCGCTGCGCGCTACGAGCCGGACTGGGTGCAGACGTTGTTCACCCTCCCGGAGCTGCTGCGGGTGCTCGACCTGACGCCGGCGCTGCCCACGACGGCGGCGCGGTGCGTGCCGAGCGGGCACGGGGGTGTCCTCGGCGCGCAGCAGCTCGGCCAGCAGGTCGTCCTCGCCGAGCGGCTGGCGTCCGGCAAGCGGCTGCACACCCTGCAGACGGTCTTCATCCATGGCGGCCGCGCCGACCTGCCGCTGGAGATCGACGTGGAGCGGCTCGCCGGAGGCCGGTCGGTGGAGTCGTTCGCCCTGTCCCTGCGCCAGGGCGGCGACCAGCTCAGCCGGGCGCAGGTGATGCTCACCGGGGACGCCCCCGACTTGCACCGGTTCGACTCCCCCGCCGCGGACCTCGGACGCCCGGCCGACGCCGAACCCGTCCGCCGCGCGCTGCTGCCCTGGGAGGCGGCGATCATCCCGCGCCGGGCGCCACGCCAGCTCGACCTGTGGACCCNCATCGCCGACGCCCCGGAGGACCCGACCTTCTGGCGGGCCCTGATCGCGCACACCGTGGAAACGCTCGCCATCGCCGACGGGATGCTCCACGGCGGGATACCGCTGCCACCCCGCGCCGAGCTGCAGGCGGTGGTCCTCACGCAGACCGTCACCTACCTCGACGACCTCGACGTCCGCGACTGGCACCTCTACCGGGTCCACACTCCGCAGGCGGCCCGGGGACGGATCCTCGGCCGCGGCGAGCTCTACGGCGCCGACGGCGGGCTGCGGGCGGTCTTCGAGACCGTCAACCTCGTGCGGCCCGCCCGAACCCGGCCGGGTCAGGCAGGGCAGGCGGGTCAGGCAGAGCAGCCGGGTCAGTAGCGACGGTTGGTGTTGCCCTGGTCGACGGGCAGGACGACGCCACTGATCCAGCGGGCCTCGTCGCTGGACAGGAACACCACGGCCTGCGAGATGTCCTCGGGTTCGAGCCACGGCCGGCCCATCGGCATCGACGCGGCGAAGCCCTCCCGGCAGTCGTCCACCGTCGGGTTCGGCAGGTCCGGGCGGAACAGGTGGAACTGCTGGGTGTTCTCGGTGACCATCGGGGTGTTCACCGTGCCCGGTGCGATGACGTTCACCCGGATCTGGCGGTGGGCCACCTCGTTGGCCAGTGACATCGCCATCCCGATCACGCCGTTCTTCGTGGTGACGTAGTCGGACAGGTTCGGGACGCGGTTGAGCGCCGCGCCCGAGCTGATGACGATGATCGACCCGCCCCTGCGCCCGGCGAGCAGGTGCGGGACGGACGCGGCGAGGGTGTGGAAGACGCCGGTGAGGTTGATGCCGATCACGTCGTCCCACTGCTCCGGCGGGATCTCCCACAGCCGGCGCGCGGGCGGGGAGATTCCGGCGCTCGCCACGACGATGTCCAGACCGCCGAGTTCGCGCACGCCGGTGGCGAGCAGATCCACGATCGCCGCCCGGTCGCGCACGTCGCCCACCCGGGCGATGATCCGCCGGCCGGCCTTCTCGACCAGGGCGACGGTCTCGGCGAGCTCGTCGGCGGTGCCCAGCGGGTAGCCCATCGTCGCGACGTCGGCGGCCCGGTCGATGCCGATGATGTCCGCGCCCTCGCGGGCGAGCGCGACCGCGTGGGAGCGGCCCTGCCCGCGGGCGATTCCGGTGATGAAGGCGACCTTGCCGGCGAGGCGTCCCGCGGCGGCGGGCGCCGTCACCGCCGCGCTCCCGGCCAGGTCGTCGCCGCGCGTCCCATCGTCATGGTGTCCTCCCGCTTGCGTCGTCACCGGGCCGTTCGCGTCGCACGCACCCCTCCGATAGTCATATCGTTTAAACATTCGCCCGTCACCCGAAGGAGCCCCGGCGGTGGAAGAACCCAAGTTCGTCCGGGTCGAGATCGCTGACCGCATCGCCACGGTCACGCTCGCCCGCCCCCCGCGCAACGCGCTGAGCGCGCCGATGATGCGCGAGATCGGGCAGGTGTTCACCGAGCTCGGTCGGGGGGATGAGGCCGCCGTCGCGATCCTCGCCTCGGACTTCGAGCGTGTCTTCTGCGCCGGCGCCGACATCACCGAGTCCGAACGCCGCTACACCCGCCGGGAGCTGCTGCCCGAGGAGAGCCTGACCGACCTGATCGATCCCGGCTCCGTCGTGCGCGGCTGCCTCGCCGGCATCCGCGACGGCGGGCTGCCGGTCGTCGCGGCGGTCGGCGGCGCGTGCGTCGGCGCCGGGGCAGCCCTGGTCGGCTGCTGCGACCTGGTGGTCCTCGCCGAGGAGGCGTTCTTCTCCCTGCCGGAGATCGACGTGGGCGTCCTCGGTGGCACCCGGCACGTGCAGCGCCTCGTCGGGCCGATGAAGACCCGCGAGATGGCGCTGACGGGCCGGCGCGTGCCCGCGGCCGAGTTCTACCGGCTCGGCGCCGCCGCCGCGTTGGTGCCCCGCGCGGAGCTCGCCGCCACCGCGCGCGCCCTGGCCGCGGAGGTCGCGGCGAAGAGCCCGCTGGCGCTGCGGCTGTCCAAGGAGTCGATGAACCGGGTCGAGGACCTCCCCCTCGACGAGGGCTACCGGCTGGAGCAGGACTACACCGCGCGGGTCAGCCGCCTCGACGACGCCGGGGAGGCTCGCCGCGCCTACCTGGAGAAGCGCGAGCCGCACTGGACCTGGCGCTGACGCTGTTCGCCGGGCGGCGCCGCGGCAACGTCGGCGGCGCCGCCCGGCGTTCGGTCAGGCGACGTGCCAGCCGGTGTCCGCGGCGATCTTGGCGGCGTTGACGAGCACGGCGGCGTCCGAGCACAGCCAGACGACGACCTCGGCGATCTCCTCGGGGCGGCTGAGCCGGCGGATCGGCTGGGCCTGCTCCATCGCCCGCAACTGCTCCGGCGTCAGGTACTGGCGGGCCCGCTCGACGATGCCGGTGTCCACGTTGCCGGGCGCCACGGCGTTGACCCGGATGTTGCGCCGGGCGTACTGCAGGGCGGCGGCCGTGGTCAGGCCCACCACGCCGTGCTTGCTGGCCGTGTAGCCGATGTCGGCGACGTTGCCCTTGTAGGTGGACTCCGACGCCACGTTGACGATGGCCCCGCCGCCGCNCTCCAGCATCCGCGGGATCTCGTACTTCAGGCACAGGAAGACGCTGGTCAGGTTGGTGCGCAGGATCCGCTCCCAGAGCTGTTCCGGGTAGCTGACGACCGGGTCCTGGGACTCGACGATGCCGGCGTTGTTGTGGGCGTAGTCCAGGCCCCCGTAGGTGGCGACGGTGCGGTCGACCATGTCCCGCACGGCGTCCGGCTCACCGACGTCGGCGTGGACGAACGTCGCCTGCCCACCCGCGGCCCGGATCAGCTCGACCGTCTCCGCCCCCGTGTCCGGGTTGATGTCGGCGACGACCACCGCCGCGCCGCACTCGGCGAACCGCCGGGCCGAGGCCCGTCCCATCCCGTAGCCGCCGCCGGTGACCAGCGCGACCTTGCCAGACATGTCGATGTGCACCGTGGCCGTCATCGGGGTCTCCTTCTGCTGGTCAGGACCGGCTCACGGCGCCGGACGGGTCGAAGTCCAGCTCGGGCAGGGGGGCGCCGGTGATCGCGGCCGGGTCGAGGTCGTCGGCGAGCGGGGGGAACGACGCGGGACGCTTCGCCAGGAAGCTGTCGATGCCCTCGCGGAAGTCCGGGCCGACGGCGGCGGCGGCCATCGCCCGGTAGGTGCGGCCGAGCGCCGCGTCGAGCTCGCCGGTGCTGTCCGTGCGCAGCTGGTGGCGGATCAGCGCCAGCGACACCGGCGAGCAGTTCGCCGCGATGTCCGCGGCATAGGCGCGCGCGGCGGGCAGGAGCTGCGCGGGCTCCACGACCCGGGTGACGACGCCGAGCTCGCGGGCCTCGTCGGCGTCGAACACCCGCGACGACAGCAGCAGGTCCGCCGCCCGTTCCTGCCCGATGAGGCGGGGCAGCAGCCAGGTGATGCCGAACTCGCCGGCCAGCCCGCGGCGGGCGAAGGCGGTGGTGAACCGCGCACCGCGGGCGGCGAACCGCACGTCGCACAGCAGGGCCTGGACCAGGCCCATGCCGGCGCAGGCCCCGTTGACAGCGGCGATCATGGGCTTGCGCACCGACCAGGCCCGCACCGGTGAGCGGCGGCCGGTGGTGTCCATCGGCTTGCCGGCGATCTGGCCGAGCCGGCCGGTGTCGACCCCCGGGCAGAACGTGGTGCCCGCGCCGGTGACGATCAGCACGCGGATCGCCGGGTCGCGATCGGCCTGCGCGAGGACGTCGAAGTACCGGTTCTCCATCTCGGGGTTCCAGCCGTTGCGCCGCTCCGGCCGGTTCAGCGTCACCACCCCGACGCCGTCGCCGCCCACGTCGAGCAGCACCGGCCCCTCGGCCACCACCGACCGGTCCGCCGCCGCCTCGCCCGCCGCCGCCTCGCCCGCCGCCGCCTCGCCCGCCGCCGTCTCGCCCGCCGCCGTCTCGCCCGCGGTCGTCTCGCCCGCGGTCGTCGTCGATTCCGTCGTCACCGCCGCCTCCCACCTGTAGCTGTAGCGCGAGGGCCAGCATTTCCCGTCGACGGGCGCAGTGTCGAGCGATGCGCATAATTCACTACATTCTTTAGCGATCGAGTCCCATCGGGCCTCCCCCGGCCCCCTCCCGGGCCGCCGCCATGGGCACCGCCTCGGCCGGTCGGCGGCGATCTCTCGCCGGCCGGTGGGCCCCGTGCGCCGCCTACGATGGCGTGATGATCAGTTATCCGTCAGCGGGGCACCCGACCGGCCCGCCCGCACTGGTGGGCGAGACGCACGCGTGCGCCGACTGCGGCTTCTCCTACCCGACGCGCACCGTGGACGATGTCCTGGCGGAACTCGCGACGCTGCCGGCGCGGGTGGCGCAGGCCGTCACCGCCGCCGGCCCCGATCTGCTGCGGCAACGGCTCTCGCCCGGCACGTGGTCCGTCCTCGAGTACGCCTGCCACCTGCGGGACGTCCTCGCGACCTCCACCATCCGGCTGCACCGGGCCCGCACCGAGGTCCGGCCCGTCGTCGAGCCGATGCTCAACGACCTGCGCGCCCGCCGGTTCCGCTACAACGAGCTCGACCCGGCGGCGGTGCTGGCCGAGCTCGCCGCCAACGCTCAGGGCCTGCGCGACGAAGCCGGCCGGGTCGAGCCGCAGGACTGGGAACGGACGGTGGCGCGCCTACCCGGCGAGGAACGCACCGCCCGCTGGCTGCTCCGCAACGCGCTGCACGAGGGGATCCATCACCTGGCCGACATCCAGCGGGGGTCAGGGGCGGCGTAGCGCGTCGATGGCGACGTCGAGGGCCGCCTCGAGATGGGTGGTGCTGCCGGTGGACAGCAGCATGAGCACGCCGCCCTGAATGCCGGCGATCAGCGCCGCGGCGTGGCGCTCGGCGTCCAGCAGCGGGGAGATCTCGCCTGCCCGCGCCATCGCGCGGATGCCGGTGGCGATCTGCGCCTGCCACTGGTTCATCAGCTCCGTGACGACCGCCTGAGCGCCGGGGGTGCTCCGCCCGAGCTGCGACACCAGGACGCTCAGCGGGCAGTGCCGCCCCTGCTCGCGGTAGCGGGCGACGACCTTGTCCCGCCACACGAGCCACGCCGGCCACGAGGTGAGCTCGCCGAGCTGGGGCTGCTGGTCGGCGAGGACCCGGTCGGCCTCGAAGCGGGCCACGGCCAGCAGTAGCTCCTCCTTGCCGGTCGGGAAGTAGTGGAAGAGCTGGCTCTTGCTGGTGCCGGTGCGGGCGCGGACGTCGTCCAGCGTGGTCGCCATGACCCCGCGCTCGCGGATCTCGGCCGCCGCCCCCTCGATGATCCGTTGCCGGGTCGCGCTGCCCTTCGACGTCAGCCTGGTCGGCACGTCCGCTCCTCCCGCCAGCCATTTCTGGACTTGCGGGTCCAGTTTATCCCGGGCAGATTGGGCCGCGCACCAGCCGACGCCCACGACCTGCAGCGGTGGAGCAGACCACCGCCGGAAGGAACCCCGAATGTCGACCACACCCCTGGCCGGACGCAGCGCTCTCGTCACCGGCTCGACCGACGGCATCGGCGCGGCGATCGCCGCCGAGCTCGCCGCAGCCGGTGCCCACGTGGTGGTCAGCGGTCGTGACGCCGGGCGCGGCGCCGAGGTCACCCGGGCGATCGGCGCGGCCGGTGGGCGGGCCACGTTCGTCCCCGCCGACCTCGCCGCCGGTGCGCCCGCCGTGCAGGCGCTCGCCGACGCCGCCCGCGACGCCGTCGGTGGCGTGCCGGACATCCTCGTCAACAACGCGGCTATGATCATCTCGCCGAAGCCCACCGCGGAGGTGGGCGAGGCATTCATCACCGCCGCGCTCGCCCTCAACGTCACGGCGACGTTCCTGCTCACCGGCGTCGTCGCACCCGCCATGGCGGCCCGCGGCAGCGGAGCCGTCATCAACATCGGCTCCATCAACGGCCTGGTCGGGATGGGCGGGTCGGCCCTGTACAGCGCGACGAAGGCGGCCGTGCACTCGCTGACGAAGTCGTGGGCCGCCGAGTACGGTCCGGCGGGCGTGCGGGTGAACACCGTCGCACCCGGCCCCACGCTGACCCGCCGCATCGAGCAGTACGCCGACCGCATCGCGCCCCTGGTCGCGCGGGCGCCCTCGCGGCGACCCAGCAGGCCGGCGGAGATCGGCCGCGCGGTGGTGTTCCTCGCCGGCGACGACGCCGCCAACATTCACGGGGCGACGCTGAGCGTCGACGGCGGCTGGTCGGCCGTCTGACGATGTGCACCGCAGGAAATCTGACGATGTGCACCGCAGGAAAGAGGAAGCCTCCGCGGCGGAGGGGATCCACGGAGGCTTCGTGATGCCGCGACTCCCGGACGGAAGCAGGCCGCGGTCCGCGGCGGGCTACCGGGAGGAACGGAGAACCGGAAAAGCGAGGTCGGGCCTGACGGTGGGCCTTCTCCGGCGCAGCGCTCAGGCGGAGTGCTCAGGCGGAGCGGAACGACCCCGCGTCGGCGTGCTCGCGCGACGCCCCCCCGCGCCGCTGCGACGGAACGGCGACGGAAGTCCGAACGTCCTCGTCGCGGGTGAGGATCGCCACCATCTCCTGACGGGTGGACGGCGAGAGCTCGGGGTCGGACAGCAGCATCGCCACTTCGCGACGCTGGGCCCGCGCAGCACGGTGCGAGGTGAGCGACGTACGCAGGGAGGAAACAACGGAATTCTGGGTACGCATGAAGAACTCCTTGAAGTTATTGCCACGGGAGGGTGGGCCACTGTCACCCTCCGGCTTCCATTGTGCGCCCGCTGGGCGACTTTCGACAGCGCCGTGGACGTGATCTGGACTGCAGTCCGACACTTCCGGACAGCCGCTATGACCCGGCCCACAGTAATGGCGCTCACAATCGCTGCGATTCGTAACACCGGTCACACCCATTAAGGCAGGGACAATGTGTCCGCGTCGCGCGGGTCACAATTCCCCCCTCGGCCGGGCCNGTCGGCATCGCACCGGCCGGCCATTCGGCTCGTAGTCCAGGTCACATTCCCCCACACCGGAGCAACCTTGCGACCGGGAATCGCGTCGGGCCTTCTTGACCGCAAGCAGCCAGCCGGACGCCTGGCGGTCGCCAGCACCAGGGATCGGTGCTGCGGCACCAGGCCGGCGTCACAGCACCAGGCCGGGTGGTGCGAGGGTCCTGGCCGGGCCCCGGCGGCCCCCGCCATGCCCGGAAAGCCCGTCGGCGGCCGAGCCGGACAATCACGAACAAATGAATGAAGACCCGGGTCGTGCACTGCACCCCGAAGACGCCCCACCGGCCCGTCCCGCACCTAATGCCGTGACGGCGAAAGGCGGTCGCACCATGGATGTCCGGGATGCGCGAAGGCGAGCGCGTCAACGAGCCATCGGCGCCGCGCCGCGGTGAGGACCGGCGGCGCCGCGACCAGGTCGCGCTCGCCCTTCGGCTGCGGTGCCGCCGCCTTGTAGAACAACTGCACCTCGGGGGCGAGATAGGGGGCGAGGTAGAGAATGCCGTCCGAGGTGACGTTCCTCAGCGCTGCGACCGTACGGCGGACCCGCCGGTCACACCGGCCTTCCCAGTAACCGTCCCGCGCCGCAGGACGGCCACGTCGATATCTCCGTGCTCACGGAGACCCCGGCCGACCGCGCTTTGAATCGCGTAGCCACCCGCGATCCACCACGGCTCGGCCAGCACCGCGAACAGCACCGTCACCTCCGGCGGATCCGTCGGCTCCCATCGACCCCAGGGGCCCTCGGTGCGCATCCGACGATCCCGCGCTCCAGGCCCGCCGTCCGCTCCGGGCCCGCGTCGACGGCACCGGCCGGTCGGACTCCCCCGCACCGCACAGCGCCGCGGGTGAGGCAGGTGCGACGCGCCACCGAGGAGGATCACCAAGAGATCAACCGGTGACGCCCGCCGCGACGATCAGCCCACGCCTCCATAGACTCTCGTGCTAACGTCCCCCTGCAGGGGGCCTCGTCAACCCATGATGGGGTGACGAGGGCGGGTCGGTAGCACTGCAGCGATCTTCGTACGCAGCGTTACCCAAGAAGATCATCTTCACCCGCGGAGATCATCGTTACACGCGGAGCACGCGGAGATCGTCGTTACCCGAGGAGGTCGTCCGATGCTCACGTCCGGCACGATGACCGAGTTCGACCGGGGGGCGGGCAGTCTCTGTCTCGACTTCGTCGCGACCGTGCGCGACTGGCCGGGGCGCCGCGTCGAGCTGCTCGCCACCCCGGCGGAGCTGACCGGCTGGTTCGAGGAACAGGGGCTGCCGGCCGCCGCCGGCGGACTCACCGAGCCGGACCTGCTCGCCGCACGTGACCTGCGGGGGGCGGTGAACGAGACCACCCGCGGTCTGATCGCCAGCCGGCCGCCCACCCCCGAGGACATCCGGCTGATCAACGCGGCGGGCCGGCGTCCGACACCGGTGTTCCTGCTCGGCCCGGGGGGCCGGACACGGACCCCGGTCCCGGAACCCGACGCGGGCGCCGCGCTCTCCGTCATCGCCCGCGACGCGATCAACCTGCTCACCGGGCCGGATCTCGGTCGCGTCCGGGCCTGCGACAGCGACGGCTGCGCGACGCTGTTCCTCGACCGTTCGCCCTCCGGGCGGCGGCGCTGGTGTTCGATGCGCCGCTGCGGGGGCAGGGCCGCCGCAGCGAACTACCGACGCCGGCGCGCCGCACGCTCCCAGCCCTGACCGTCGACCCCGAACCGACTCCCTCTCGGAGGTTCTCATGTCCACGCCGCCCGCGGACAGCTTCCATCAGCGGCTGCATCAGGTCACGCCCGCCGGCCTGTCCAACCGGACCTCGCAGACCGCCGGGATGAGCCGGGTCGAGGCGTTGTCCGGGAAGACCGTCGGGTCCGTCGACCTGTGGATGGGGCAGACCCACGTCGCCGCGGCGACCTCCTCCGCAAACCACCATCACGGCCGCTCGGAGACGGGCATCTACGTCGTCTCCGGCCACCCGAGCTTCGTCTTCCTGGAGCACGAGGAGGAGATCCGGCTCGACACGAACCCGGGCGACTACATCTACGTGCCGCCGTGGGTGCCGCACCGGGAGGAGAACCCGGACCCCGACGAGGAGGCCGTCGTCGTCATCGCCCGGACCACCCAGGAGGCGATCGTCGTGAACCTCCCGGACCTGCGTTGGGTCGGGCCCGTCGCCACCGGCAACGTCGGCCCCGCCCGTCGGAAGTGGCACACCTACTGACCGCGGTTCAGCGGGGGGTGCCCGTCGCTCGCGACGGGTCGGCGGCGGGCGCGCCGCCGGGGAAGGGCGGCTCGGCCGCGGGCTTGTCCCGGCCGCGGCGGATCGCCGCGATCTGCGCGAGCAGGCGCGTGCGCGCCTCGTCGGCGGCCAGGCCGAACAGGTCGAACGACACCACGCCGCCGAGCAGGCCGGGCCGAGGGCAGTCCTCCACCCGAACCGGGACCAGCCGGCGGGCGAAGCCGGCGGGGTCCGCCTGGTACGCCCCCTCCCACTCGGCCTGCCCGTAGACCGAGCGCAGGTAGGCGCGGGACAGCACCGCCAGGGTGCGGGCACAGGCGCGAATGCCCTCGTCCATCCGGCTCGCCCAATGGCTGCCGGGCACGAAGTCCCAGGCCTGCACCAGCACCGTGTACCCCGCGACCTCGAGGTGCCAGGCGATCCACTCCGCCCACTCCCGGTCAGCGGCGGTGTAGGAGATGAAGAAATCCCATCGCGCCGCGGATTCGGTCGACTCCGCATCCATACCGGACGGCCGTTCGCCGCCGCGTCCAGGCGCATTCATCGCACAATCTTGCCACGATTCGTCACCAAGCCCCAGACACGCTGGTCGCCGTCGTCAGCACCCCGGTTGCGGCGGGTCGACGGCTCTGTCGACGGCTCTGCGGCTTCGGTTTCCCGACCGACATGGCGCATCGACAACGATTGGGTGTCAGTTGAGCTAAAAGCCTGCGCCGGGATGGTCAAGGTCGATGTGCTGTGACAAAGGCGGCCCGCCCGGGCCGCCCGGACGGGGGCGGGCGACATGACGGTGAAACGGTCCCGGGACGCGGTGCGCACCGCGATGGCCAGCGGGTGGCGGCGGATCTGTCTGCTCGTGGCGGGGCTGCTCGCGCTCGTGGTCACGCAGCCGGGCACGGCGCGGGCCGCGGACACCATCGGGTTCACCGGCGACGCCGGCCGGGGCAACGGTGTCGCCGTGCCGTTCGAGGGGTTCACCGACCGGCGCGGCGGCCCCGTCCCGATCGGCGGCGCGGTCGGCGTCGACCTGGTGCTCGGCTCGACGGCCCGGCCCTACCTGCCCTGCCAGCACTACGACCCGCGGACCCGGACCGGGGACACGTTCGTCAACGCCTGCCAGGAGCGGGGCAGCTACGCCACCTACACCCGGTTCCCGGCCGGTGGCGGGCTGGTCTTCCCGGCCGGCTACTTCATGGGCAACGTCCAACCCGACCTGGTCCGCGGGGGCGGCCTGTCGACCGGCTGGGGGTCGCGCACGGCGGGGCTGTCGTTCGAGTTCTACCCGGAGCTGCGTCGCGACGGCGACTACGTCCACTCCCGGTTCTACCTCGACCGCTTCACCCACCGGGCCAACGGCTGGGCCTACTCCGCGGCCGTCGGTCGGATCGCGCTCACCACGCTCGCCGACCCGGGCACTGCCCGCCTCGGCGGCCGGATGACCGTCGGCGGCCGGGCGCCCGCCCCCGGCCGGGCGAAGGTCGTCATCTTCGGCGGGGCGGCCCGCTCGTCGACGGGCTACCCGATCTCCTCGTTCGCCGTTCACACCGGCAGCGGGGCGCCCACCTGGATCTCCAGCCCGCTCTACGCGGGCAACCAGCGGATCACCGTCACCGACACCACGACCGGCCGCAGTTGCGTCCTGGATCGCTACGGCGTCCGCGGACCGAACAACGTCGTCGACTTCGACCTGGCCGCCCCGGGCTTCGGCCACCCGGACAGCGTCTGCACGTCCTGACCGCCGCCCCCGCCCGCCGACTCCGCCCCCCGCCCCCGGGCCCCCCGTCGTCCCACCGGGGGCGGGTCACCAGGTGACCGGCAGCGACCGCAGGCCGTAGACCACGGAGTGCGGGCGGAACTCGACCTGCTCGTACGGCACCGCGAGCGCGAGCCCCGGAAACCGGCGCAGCAGCGCCGGCAGGCCGACGCGCAGCTCCAACCGGGCCAGCGGCGCGCCGAGGCAGTGGTGCAGCCCGAAGCCGAAGGCGACATGGCCGACGGCACCGCGGGTGATGTCGAGGCGGTCGGGATCGTCGAGGAACGCCGGATCCCGGTTGGCGGCCGGCAGCGACAGCAGGACGTGATCGCCCTTCGCGATCGTGCGCCCCGCGATCGTCACGTCGGCCCGCGCCGTGCGTGGCGCGCCGGCGTGCACGATCGACAGCCAGCGCAGCAGCTCCTCCACGGCCGGGCCGACGCGGGCCGGGTCGTCGCGCACCACGGCAAGCTGGTCGGGATGGCGCAGCAGGGCCAGGGTGCCGAGCGCGAGCATGTTCGCCGTGGTCTCGTGCCCGGCGATGAGCAGCAGGTTGGCGATGCCGACGAGTTCGGCGGTGCTCAGCTCGTCGCCGTGCTCGCGCACCAGCATGCCGAGCATGTCCTCGCCCGGCGCGTTACGGGCCCGCGCGACGAGGTGGGCCATGTACTCCCGGTTCTCGCCGATCAGCGCGAGCCGCTGCGCGGCGGGCAGCGACGCGTCGAGCTGACGGCGCGTGCGGCCCTGGAACTGCGCCCGGTCGGCGTACGGCACGCCGAGCAGCTCGCAGATCACCAGGGACGGCACCGGCAGGGCGAAGGTGGACACCAGGTCCGCCGGGCGACCGGCGCGTTCGGTGTCGTCGAGGGCACCCTCGACGATGGCGGCGACGCGGGGTTCCAGCCGGCGCATCCGCTGGCCGGTGAACTCCGGCGTCAGCATCCGGCGCAGCCGCGTGTGGTCGGGCGGATCGTAGGCGAGCAGGTGACCGGCGCGCAGATCCGCCAGCCGCTCCCCGTGCGGCCCGCGCCCGGTGTGCTGGCCGGCTTCGGCGACGGCGGCGGCCGCGGCGCCGAAGACGCCCGTCTCGGCGTTGCTGAACCGGGACGCGTTGGCGAGCACCGCGCGGACGTCGTCGTACCGGCTCACCAGCTCGGCGGACAGCCCGAACGGGGTCATCACCGGGCAGCCGCCGCCGGCGTCCCGGGAACGAATGATCTCGGGATCGGGATCGAACCCCACCCGCCGCAGGTAGAGCGGCGCCGTCTGCTGATCGGTCATGGTGATCGCGTCCCCCCCACGGTCCGTCGACTCCAGGCCTACTACCCTCGGTACCGACGCAGACACCTCTCGCGTTCGGGACGGTGGGGGCGTCACCCGTCCAGACGGCAACCGGGTCGACGTCGGGCCGCCTCCAGGGGGCTCCTCGCAGGCGCCCAACGATTCCTGTCCACCACCTCAGTCCAACCCGTCTTGAGATCTGCAGGTCTAACCCATTCGAACCCTTACCAGCACTCCTCGCCCCTTGGACCCGATCGAAGCTCGACGACGCGAGTCGACAGCCTGACAGCGAGATAGTCGACGTCATAGGCTGCTCAGTGCAGAGTTTCTGCGTAGAGTCGCTCACGACGCGACCAGCGACCGTGTCAGCCGGGAGGGTGACCATGCTCCTCCACTTTCGAGTGACCAACCACCGGTCGATCCGCGACGAACACGAGCTCTCCTTGATCAGCACCGAGTTCAACGAGGGCACGGCGCGCGCCACGCCGCTGCGCTCCCAGGGACGGTCGGTGAGCGTGCTCCCCGTTCTCGGCGTCTTCGGGGCCAACGCGTCCGGGAAGTCGAACCTCCTCAACGCCTTCCGCTTCATGCGCGAGGCGGTCCGCAGTTCGGTCGCCGACTGGGCGAAGGCTCCCGGGGCCGTCCCGCGTGAACCGTTCGGACTCGACCCGAGTTGCCGAGAGGAAACGAGCCTCTTCGAAGTGGATCTTCTACTCGGTAGCGAACCCATCCGCTACACCTATGGATTCGAGCTGTCCGACGAGCGCGTAGAAGCCGAATGGCTCCACGCGTACCCGCGAGGGAAGCGCAATGTCTGGTTCGACCGAGAAGCCGGGCGGGCCGACGACGGCGGGGAGGAATTCGTTTTCAAAGGAAGCGGATTCAAGGGCACGCGTGATGCCCTCGTCCAGTTCACCCGCCCCAACGCGCTCTTCCTCACGGTCGGGGCGACTCTCAACGATCCGCAGCTCTCGGCGCTGTACCGCTGGTTCACGGACAACCTGTGGCTGGTGACACCGGGCGCCGACATCGCCGCACGTACCCAGTGGACGCAGCGCCTACTGACCGACGCGAAGAAGTCCGCCAGCTACCGAGATCGGATCATTCGCCTGCTGGCCGTGGCGGACCTCGGCCTCACCGGCATCGACGTCGACCGGGATAGCGGGAAGGTGAGTCTTCGTCATCGCGCGCCGCACGGCGGTGAGGTCTCGCTGGACTTCCTCACCGAGGAGTCGCTGGGGACCCACGCCTGGTTCGCCTTCCTCGGCCCTCTGCTGACCGTCCTGGACGAAGGAACGGTGCTCTTGGTCGACGAACTGGACTCCAGCCTTCATCCGACGTTGGCCGCCGAGGTCGTAAGGATCTTCCAGGATCCCGAATCCAACCCCCGCGATGCCCAGCTGATCTTCACGACGCATGACGCGACGCTGCTGGGTAACGCGGTGCTGGACCGCCCCCTCGACCGCGACCAGGTGTGGATTACGACGAAGCGACGCTCCGGAGAGACCGAGCTCTACGCCCTGACCGAGGCCAAGCCGCGCAAGGAGGAGAACCTGGAACGCGGCTATCTGCGCGGCCGGTACGGTGGGACTCCGCGGCTCACAGCGGGAGAGTTGATGCGTGAACTGGCCCGGCAGGAGGCGAGGGCGTCGGCGTGAGTGCGCGAGGTGGGCGGGGTGCCCGTCACGCCGGCGGAGCGTCGCAGCGGCGGCGCCGACGCGGGTCAGTCGACGACGAACGCTCTCTGGATCGCGGACCGGGTCTCAGGTCCCGGCGAGTCCGGGTCATCTACGTCGCTGTCGAGGGAGAGTCCACCGAACCCGGCTATCTGGACTATCTGAACAAGGAGTTCGGAGACGGCGACAAGGACCGCCCGCCCTTCCGCATCCAACCGATCTGGCAGCGCAACGGCATGCTGCCCACCGCGACGGTGGCAGCGGCCCGTCAGCATGCGGAGCCGGAGGACGAGGCGTGGGTGCTCTTCGACCGGGACGGCACCGACCGTGACGCCGACATCCAGCGAGCCTTCCAGGACGCCGCCGAGGCCAAGGCCGAGATCGGTTTCTCCCATCCGTCCTTCGATCTCTGGCTGCTCCTGCACTTCCAGCCGTTCTCCGGCGCACAGAGCGGCAGCAGTAAGATCGTGGTCGAGAAGCTACGCAGCGCTCTGGGCGCCGAAGCGTTCCAAGATTACGACAAGCGAAACGATAAGAGCATCACGTCTCGACGGCGCGATGCCCTTCGCGGCAGAGAGCGGGCAGCGGTCGCCAACGCGCGAGCACGAGGAATTGTCAAGACCTGTGGATGGTGATCGTTAGGCGGCTTGGTTGACGGGTGTGGTGGTGGGTCGTTCGACGAGCTGGCCGGCTTCGAAGACGGCGCCGGCGCGGACGAGGGCGACGAGGTGGGGTGCGTTGACCGCCCGCCAGCGGGCCTGGGCGGCCTCGATGAGCGTGAACGCCATCGCCAGCCCGGCGGCTCGTGATCCCGGTCCCTTGGTGACGCGGGTGCGGTGGCGCACGGTCGCGAACGTGGACTCGATCGGGTTCGTGGTCCGCAGGTGCACCCAGTGCTCGGCGGGGTAGTCGTAGAACGCCAGCAGCACGTCCAGATCGTCGATGACCTTCGCGACGGCCTTGGGGAACTTCGCCCCGTAGGCGGCGGCGAACGTCTTCGCGGCCCGGCGGGCGTGGGTGGCGTCCTCGGCGTTGTAGATGTCCGCCAGATGCTTCTTCGCGCTCGGATGCGCCGACTTCGGTAGCGCGGCGAGCACGTTCGCGGTCTTGTGCACCCAGCAGCGCTGTTCCGCGGTGGCGGGGAAGACCTCGCGTAGCGCGGCCCAGAACCCCAGCGCGCCGTCGCCGACCGCGAGCACGGGGGCGCCCATGCCGCGGCGCGCGCAGTCGCGTAGCAGGTCGGCCCACGACCCGGTCGATTCCCGGTAGCCGTCGGTCAGGGCGACGAGTTCCTTACGACCGTCGGCACGCACGCCGATGAGGACGAGCAGGCACAGCTTCTCCTCGTCCAGGCGGATGTTGACGTGGATGCCGTCGGCCCACAGGTAGACGTAGTCCACGCCGGCCAGGTCCCGGTTGGTGAACGCCTGGTAGTCGCCCTGCCAGGTCGTGGTCAGCCGGGTCACCGTCGAGGCGGACAGGCCGGCACCCGAGCCGAGGAACTGCTCCAACGCGGGCACGAAGTCACCGGAGGACAGGCCGTGCAGGTAGAGCAGCGGCAACACCTCGGCGATCTTCGGGGAGCGGCGGCACCACGGCGGCAGGATCGCCGAGGAGAACCTCTGTCGTTCCCCGGTGGCCGGATCGACCCGGCGGTCGTTGACCCGCGGTGCGGTGACCTCGACCGCGCCGGCGGCGGTCATCACCTGCCGCGGCTGCGCGTGACCGTTACGGACCACCAGCCGACGGCCACGGGCGTCACGCTGGTCGGCGAGCTCGGCGATGTAGGCGTCGACCTCGGCTTCCAGGGCGGCGGCGAGCATCCGCCGGGCACCCTCCCGGACGATCTCATCGATCAGCGACGGGCTGCCCGCCGGACCATCGGCGGGCGTGTTCTCCTCGGGTACTACCGTGAGCACGGGCGTGCCTTCCCGACCGACGCGTCAACGTCGGCCTGACTGAGACCTCAACCTCGATCACCGGGAAGGTACGCCCTCCCCAGCCGATCCACAGGTCTCAACCATTGCTCTGCCCGCTGTCGGCTTCGGTGTCCCAGCCGTACGACTTCTCGGCCTGGCTGCCGCTGCCGTAGCCGCCGTGCAGCATCACGACAAGCGGCGCCGGCCCGGCCATGGTCGCTGGGCGGTACAGGTGGAAGGTGCGGGTGACGCCGCCGACGGTGAGGGTCTGGGTCGAGGACCCGGGCGGGATGGCCTGAGTGCCTGCGGAAGTCGTGGACGCGCCGGCAGGGACGCCGGTGGACGACGACCCGCAGCCGGCCAGGACAAGCATCAGCANCGCAAGTGTGATCGGTACCGGGGACCGCCACCAACGACAGAAGTTGGGTACGGCAGCCGACACGGACGGCAGTTCAAGGCAGGAGACCTGTCGATCTCGACAAAGCATGGCAACCCTTGTGGTTGAGCAACCATCCCGGCCGGCACCTGCGGTGCCGACGTTTGAAACGCACCAGTCGGAACCCGTTCGCCTGCTGTCCCGATGGTCAGGAGCTGCGGAGGCATGCCTGCGGGCCGTCGGCGGAAAGGGTGGACAGCGAGCAGAGTGCTGACCGCGGGTAGTAGTCCTTCATGACGACTGCGGCCGAGGCGGGTCTGTTGTCAGATGGCACGTCCTGGACCGACTCATCGAACCCGCCGCCGAGAAGGTTACGAAACAGCAGGATGTGCTGGGTGGTCGGGTCGGCGTTGGAGAACGGTACGAACGTGGCTCCCGGGATGTTCTCGATCGCCGATCGCTGCGCCTCGGTACCGACCACGAACGTGTAGTAACCGGTCGAGTCGAGGCCGGTCTTGTAGTCGGCCCGGCAGCCGTAGTCCAGACTGCCGTCGGGCAGGGTGTTGACGACGACCGGCAGAGGCGGGATGGCCAGGTTGTCGCACAACGACCAGTAGCGGAGGTCCGAGGTGGCGGAGGGCCATGGCATCGGGTCGTTGGACTGCGGTGTTCGCGGAGCCTTCCCGCGGATGACGAGAACCGTGTTGCCGGTGGGTGGGGTCAGCTCCTCCGACAGGTAGGCGTTGTCCGGATTGGGAAACAGGCCGCCGGTGCCGGAGGAACCGCGGGCAAACTGGGGTCCCGCAGAGTCGGCGGCGCTCGACACCGTCGCCTCGGCGACGGTGGGCGGGTCGGACGACGGGGTGGAACCGCAGGCTGGCGGGGTGACCGACGTGCCGTCCTGGTCGAATGTCAGGGTCGGCAGGGGGATGCTGGAGGGGTTACCGTCGGCCGGCAGATAGGCGCGGTAGATGAGATACCCGGTCCGGCCGGACGGAGTGCCGGCGGGGGCGAGAGGCACGGTGTTGGTCTCACCGGTCGCCGCGTTCTGGCTCAGGGTGACGGTGAAGTGTCCGCTGGGCGCGGCGGTCTGTTCCCAGGGGTTGGTGCTGCCCGCATCCGGTGCTGTCAGGTAGTCCGGCAGGCTGGAGCTGACGCCGTTGGTCATGAAAGGCGATCGGTTGCTGTCATAGACCGTCAGGGATGTGTAGCGCGCGTCGGCATACGAACCCGAGACGGTGACCTGTAGGCCGTCCTGCACGGTGAACGGGGTCGTCCAGTAGGTGGCGTCGCTGTCCGGGAAGGCCACGTTGGTGGTGGACGGCGTGGTCTCCAACCGCCACGCACAGGCGGGCGTGGTCAACGTCGGCGTCGCCGCGCTGGCCAGCGCCGGCATGGCCAGGATGGTCACCGTGATCGTCATCAGGCTCAGCGACCAACCGCGCCGCAGCCGTGATGTGCTCACGGCGAGCATGTCCAGGCGACCGAGCCGTCGATCGCGGTGCCGCCGGGGGTCTGCCCGGCGACGGTGAAAGAGCCGCCGCCGGTGGTGACAGTGGTCGGCACCGGCCCGGCGGGCAGGGTGATGACGGTGCCGTCGGCCTCGGTCAGCTGCCCGGTGACGACGGCGGGGTAGGTGCCCGGTCCGTGGTAGCCGGGGGCCCGGACGGTGAACGACAGCACGTCGCCCTCGATCGGCACGCTGGTGACGGACGCCTGGTACACATGGCCGGTCGTGCAGGTGACGGTCGTGTTCACGGTGCCGTTGACGGCCACCGGTTCGAGGATCGACACCGTGACCGAACCGGTCCCGGTCCCCACCGCCGCCGGTGTTGCGGCGTTCGCCGCGGGGGTGAGACCAACCGCCATGGTGGCGCCGACCACTGCGGTCAGACCCGCCATCCTGGCGCCGGCGCGGCGATTGGCGGGTCTGCGATGACATCCCATCACTGCACTCCTCAGAACTCTCGGAAGCGGTGGATTCTCCACAACCGAGACTGCTTCCTCCGGATTCGTAGTAGTTGTACGTTCCGTTCGGATTGCATGTGAGCGCAGCGTCGAGGCCGGCCTGCGGCTAATCGGCGGTGCCGGCGTCGGCGGCCAGGGTGGCGTAGGGCAGGTGGGGCTCCCGGCGGAAGGAGAAAAGGAGGGAGAAAGGCGGGGGTACCGACTGCGGCGACGCGCGCGGTGGCTCTAGCCGTGAGAGCTGACCGCGGATGTTTGTCGGTCACGACCGCAGGTGGGGCCGGCGGGAGGGNGTGTCGGTGAGTGATGACCGCACTCGAGCTGGGATCATGGGCGTGCTCTGGAGGGAGCGCCGATGCCCGCGATCTCGAGGGTCGAGCTGTATGCCGCGATCCGGCGTGATGCGCGGGCGGGGCTGTCCGGGCGGGCTCTTGAGCGCAAGCATGGGGTCGGTCGCCGAACGGTTCTGAAGGCGCTGGCCTCGGCGTGGCCCGAGGAGCGCAAGAAGCTCCCGCCGCGGCCGTCGAAGATCGACCCTTACAAGCCGGTCATCGACGGGATCCTGTGGGCGGATCTGGATGCGCCCCGCAAGCAGNGGCACACGGTGAAGCGGATCGCTGACCGGCTGCGGGACGAGCACGGGATGAGCGGCGTGTCGTACCGGGGGACGAGGAGGATCCGTACAGCCGTTGGCGCTAGCGATGATCAGGAGTTCCTGCGCCAGGGGGCGTCGGGGTCGGCGAGGGTGTCCAGGACGAGGTGGCACCAGGTGAGGGCGGCGTTGACGGCTCGGGACTCGGGTCCGGGCCACCAGCCGCCATGTATCTCTCAGTAGTCGACGGTGATGAGAGTCGACGGTGATGAGAACTGCCCGAATGCCTGGCTCTTCCCACCTCCGTGGCGGCGCGCCTCGCTGATCAGCGGCGAAGGGCTGCGTCGAGCTGATAGCGGAGCATGTCCAGTCGACTGCGACCAGGGCTGTAAACCGGCATCTGCCGTACGATTCCGCGCACTGCCGGCGGGGCATTTTCGATCGCCCATCGGATCTCGGTGTCACCGATGCTGGTGTCGTCGCCTGCGGCGAGTTCACTCGCGCGCGCTGCTTGCATCGCCGGCCCGAGGGCGTGTTTCGCCTGGTGCGGGGTGGCCACTGGGTGGATGTACGGGGTTGCTGCCGCGTAGCCCGCGGCGCGGGCGGCAGCAGCAGCAGCCGGATCGCCGACGTCCCGTGCGGCGGCAAGGGCCGCGAAGGCAAGGGAGCGCAGCGGCCCCCTCCGCAGCTGGCCGCGGGCATAGGAGCGGATGCCCTCGATGGCCTCGCGGGGGCGGGTGTCGCAGGAAGCCTTCTGTTCGAACAGCGGCAGCACCCTCTCGGCACAGTCGGCAGCCCAGATTCCGAGAAGTCGACGGTCCTCTTCGCTGATGGTCACCTTGTTCACCCGCACATCCTGCTGGTTCTGGTGCTCCCCGTTGCTGCCAGCCGCATCTCTGACTGCGCCGGCTTCACCTCGGTGCGGCCACCACGTCCCACGCACGTGGTGACCCACCCAGCCAGGGTCATGAAGGTACCCGGCGCTCTGACAGAGTGGGCGCCATGGTCACCGAGCTCGGCGTCGACGCGTCGAACGCTACCCAGTTCGCCAGCTGGGACGGCGAGGGAGGCGCTTTCTGGGTCGCCAACGCCGACCGCTTCGATGAGGGGGTCGCCGCCTACCGTGATCGGTTTCTGGCTGCGGCCGCGATCGACGAGACGGCGACCGTGCTCGATGTCGGGTGCGGCAGTGGACGGACGACCCTGGACGCCGCCCGCCGCGCCACCGCCGGATCAGTCCTGGGTGTGGACCTGTCCGCACAGATGCTCGGGCTGGCCCGTCGGCGCGCCGAACGTGAGCACGTCACGAACGTGACCTTCGAGCAGGCCGACGCGCAGATCCACCCCTTTCCCGCCGGAGCCTTCGACGTTGCCGTCAGCCGGCACGGGGTGATGTTCTTCGGCGATCCCGTCGCCGCCTTCACCAACCTCGCGCGCGCCCTGCGCCCCGCCGGGCGCATCGTCCTGCTGACCTGGCAGCCCTTCGAGCGCAACGAGTGGCTCAAGGCCTTCTTCACCTGCCTGGCCGCCGGCCGGGAGATACCCGTCCCACCGTCGGACGCGCCGAGCCCGTTCGCCCTCAGCGACCCCGACCGGATCCGGTCGCTGCTGAACACTGCCGGGTTCTGCGACGTCCGGGTGGAGGGCCTCACCGAGCCCATGTACTTCGGTCCCGATCCCGACGACGCCTTCCGGTTCGTCTCCGCCCAGCACGCCGGACTGGTACGCGACCTCGACCCCGGCACCAAAGGCCGCGCGCTCGACGATCTGCGAGCCGACCTGGCCGAGCACCACACCGTACGAGGCGTCCTGTACGACTCGGCCGCCTGGCTCATCCAGGCCCGCCGGGACTGAAGGAACTCGCCTCCAAGCCCCCGCCTCTGTCGTCGCGACCATAGCGGGGCCTACCGGCACCGAACCGCCAACCAAGCTATGTGCCGCCTAATGGGGTCGCCGTGGGTCTGTAAAGTTACTGAGGTGCCTCTTTTCTTCCGGACAGTGCTCCCTACTAGAATAGGGGGCATCACGGAAGGAGGGATAGTTGACGCGTAAGCGTGGGAAATTCTCGGCCGAGTTCAAGGAAGAAGCCGTGAGGATGGTGATCGAGACATCCCGTCCGATCTCTGATGTCGCACAGGAACTCGGCATCCTGGAAGGAACCCTCGGAACCTGGGTCGCCACCTACCGGCGGGCTCACGCCGGTGAGGCGCCGCCACCGACCGCCGATGAAAGCGCCCGGCTACGTGAACTTGAACGGCAGAACCGTGAGCTGCGCATGGAAAACGAGTTCCTGAAAAAAGCCGCAGCGTACTTCGCCAAGGATCATCGGTGAGCGACACGTTCGAGTTCATCGATGCGGAGTACGCCACCCGCACCACCACGAATGCTGCTACACCGGCGCCGTCGGTCCTCCAGATGTGCGTCTGGCTCGGCGTCTCCCGTTCCGGTTTCTACGAATGGCGTGACCGGCCAGCGTCGGCGACCGCGACCCGCCGCGGGGAGCTCGCCGCGCTCGTCGTCCGGTCGTTCACCGCCTCCGACGGCACCTACGGCTACCGGCGCGTGCGCGCTGACCTGGCCGTCTGGGGCCGTCCCTGCGGCCTCGAGCTCGTCCGGGCCCTCATGCGCGAGCAGGGCCTGGAGCCGTGTCAGCCACGCCCCTGGCGCCATGCTCTGACCGAACCCGACCGCACCCCGGCCGCGATCCCCGACCTGCTGGACCGCGACTTCACCGCCGACGCCCCCGGCACGAAGATGGTCGGTGACATCACCTACATTCCCACCTGGGAAGGATGGCTCTACCTCGCGACCGTCCTCGACTGCCACACGAAAGCCGTCGTCGGTTGGGCAATGGACGACAACTACAAGACCGGGCTCATCGACACCGCCATCACCATGGCCGCCCGCAACCACCAGCTCACCGACGGGGCAATTTTTCACTCGGACCGCGGAAGTAACTATACGTCCGCCCAGTTCGCTGCTACCTTGAACAGGCTCGGGATCCGCCAGTCCGTCGGCCGGACCGGAATCTGCTACGACAATGCCATGGCCGAATCATTCTTCGCCGCCCTCAAAAACGAACGCGTCCACCGCACCGCCTNCCCCNCCCGCGAACACGCCCGCCGCGACATCACCCGATACATCGAACTCCGCTACAACACGACACGCCGCCACTCGGCACTCGACTACCGCACCCCACGACAAGTCCACGACGAATACCTGAAAAAGCAGACCGCCGCGTAGATCGGCCCAATAGAGACTGTCCGGATTTAAAAGGGCACATCAGACCTGCTCCGCCTGGCCGGATCGCTGAAGTTCGGGCATGCGACCGCGTCGCTGCTGGTCGGGAAGCTCTCCGCGTCCGGCCGGCAGAACGCCCTCGCGGCGGCGCTCAAGGAGTACGGGGCGCTGCGGCGCACGATCTACGCCGCCCGCTACCTGTCCGACCCGACGTACCGGCGCAAGATCTCCCGCCAGCTCAACAAAGGCGAGTCGCTACACGCGCTGAAACGCGACTTGCTCTACGCCCACGAGGGCACCGTCCGGGCCCGCCACCTTCGACCAGCAGACCGAACAGGCCTGGTGCCTCACGCTGGTCACCAACGCCGTGGTGGCCTGGACAACCGAGTACTACGGCCTGGCCGTGACACGATGCGCACCGCCGGCCGCCGCATCGACGACGACGTGCTCGCCCACATCTCCCCGGCCCACAGCGAAAACATCAACTTCTTCGGCGCCATCGAGGTCGACATCGAGGGCGAACTCGCCCAGCTCGGCCCCACCGGCTACCGGCCGCTGCGCGTGCGCGACACCCTGTTCTGATCATCTCTACCGATACCGCGTCAGCGTCAGGATCAAGCCATCGCGCTGACGTCAACTGCCGTTCTCCGACGCGTTCCGGTCGGTCTCATCTTCCCTACACTGTCCACATAACAGGAATCACGTATCAATATGTGAGACGGAGTGGCTGTGGGGCAACGGGATGCGCAGGAGGCCGACGTGGTCGTGATCGGAGGCAGCCTCGCGGGACTACAGGCCGCCCTCNCCCTCGGCCGCGCCTGCCGACGAGTGATCGTGATCGACGACGGTCACCCCCGCAACGCCCCCGCCGCACACGTGCACAACTTCCTCGGCCAGCCCAGTCCCACCCCGACTGTCCTGCTGGACGCGGCCCGCGCGGCCCTCGACCCCTACGACATAACCCGCGAACACGCCCGAGTGATCCAGGCCGGCCGGATACCAGACGCCGGCCTTCTCCGCGTGAGCAGCCAGGACGGGCGGGTCTGGCTGGCCCGGTCGGTCCTGCTCGCCACCGGGCTCGTCGACGATCTCCCCGACGTGCCCGGGGTCCGTGACCTGTGGGGTCGCGATGTCGTCGCCTGCCCCCACTGCCACGGTTGGGAAGTCCGCGGCACTCCCCTGGCCCAGCTGAGCATGCGGGGCATGCCCCAGCGCGGAGTCGACCGCGCACTCCTGCTCAGCCGATGGAGCCCCGATGTCGTCCTACTCACCGACGGCGACAACCTCGACGCCACCCAGCGTGCACGGCTGGACGCCGCCGGAGTGACGATCCGCTCCCAGCGGGTCGCTCGCCTCGCACACCACGACGGACATCTGGACCACATCGAGTTCACCGACGGCACCCGCCTCCTCCGAAACACCGTTTTCACCGTGACCCGCCCACGCCAGCAGAGCGACCTCGCCCGCCAGCTCGGCTGCCAGCACACCGACACCGGCCCGGCCGCCGGCGCAGTCGAGACGGACCCGACCGGCCGCACGAGCATCCCCGGCGTCTGGGCCGCGGGCACGACAACCGCCCCCGCCCTGCTCGCGATCGGCGCGGCCGGGCACGCCAGCACCGTCGCCGTCGCCATCCACCACGACCTCTTGGAGCACGACATCGCCGCCGCCACCACGCCCACCGGCAGGGACCGCCCGCGGTAACGAGCCCCGCACCGACAAACCCCTCTTGACTTTCCCACCCATGATCAGCCCGGAAACAGTCCCTTAAACGGTCCATTCTGAGAAACCTGCGCCAACCTGCTCGCCACAGCGCCACGAGGCCCGGATCCCATCTCAGAACCCGTTCTCACACAGTTGGTACGGATGGGTGTTCTGAGAAGTGTTTGTGAGAACCTTCCTCGGTGAGCAGCAGCCCGGAACCCACCGACGTGACCGACGCCGACGAGGTCGAGCGACACGCATGCCCGCGCTGTGCGGTCCAGCCGGGCTCGCCGTGCCGCACGAGGTCCGGCGCGGTCGCCGGCACCTACCACACCGCCCGATTCACCAAAGNGCCCCGGCTGGCCAAGGAACTGCGCGTGCCCACCCCGGCCGACCGCGGACCGGGCCAGCCCTGGCGGCCGGGCACACCGCCACCGGCACCGATACCGGCCGACACGCCCAGCGCGGACATCCGCATCGGCTACGCCCGCTGCTCGCACCTCACCCAGGAACTCCAGTCCCAGCTCGACGCCCTCGCAGGGCACGGCATCCCGCACGAAAAGATCTTCGCCGAGAAGGTCTCCACCCGAGTCCGGCTGCGTCCGAAGTTCGAATCCGCCCTGAACGCCTGCCGACAGATCAAGGCGCACGCCCCGCACTGCCGCGTGATCCTGACCGTGTACGAGATGAAACGGCTCGGCCGCGACTCCGCCGAACTGACCGCGCTCGCCGACCACCTCACCGCGCACGGCATCGCCCTGGAAATGCTCGCCGGGCCGTTGACCGGGATCTACGACCCGTCCGGCACCGGCCGGGTGCTGTTCGCGTTCTTCGCCGCGATGGCCGAGACCGAACGCGAAAACATCCGCGAGGCCACCCTCGAAGGCCTGAACGCCGCCGCCCGCAAAGGAAACCATGGCGGTCGGCCCCCGGTGATCACCGACGACATGCTGCACACCGTGCTCCGGCGCCGTGCCAACGGCGAAACGGTCGAGGCCATCCGTCCGGACCTGATCATCCCGACGGGCAAGCGTAAAGGCCAGAACCCGAGCCTGGCCAGCATCTACCGGGCGCTGGCCGAGCACGCCAAGCGACAGGCGTACCCCGAGGCGGTCCAACAAGCCCGCGCCGACTTCGCCGCCCTTGAGGTCGCCTCCTGACCGGATCAGAGCCGGTCAGCCATATCCGCCCGATTTTCGGCGGATGCTACGGCGACCCCCGGACGTGGCATAGAAATCCGCACCTCGCGCGCATAAAGTTCCAGCTCGGAGACGCGTTCGCCTGGCGGTGCGTCAGCGCCATGGGTCCGCCGGACGACGTGACCAGCGGAAACGTACGCCGCCGCCGACCTGAAGGAGAAGATTACCGCCCGCACCCTGCGGCACGCCTTCCGCCACCAGCCTCGTCCGCGGCGGCACCGACCTCGTCACCGTCGCCGAATTCCTCGGCCATACCCGCCTCGAAACCGTCCGGATCTACACCCAACCCACCGAAGACGACAAGATCAAAGCGCTCGACCACCTGATCGTCGACGAGTGATCCCCACGTCGGCAGCGGAGCCGCCGCTCTCCGACGTATTCGGCTCGCCTCCCTTCCAGGGTGCTCGGCACCGGGCTCCTGAAAAGAGCTGGCGGCGATGCGTACGCTTCTGCCAGGGTTGACCGATGGTCGACGAGCTTCCCGACGGTCTGGTGCTGCGCCATCCCAGCCCGGACGATCAGCGGCGTGTCCTGGCCGTCATGGACGCCTGGTGGACGGGTTTCCAGGGCGACGCCGGGTCGCTGCAGCGCAGCCTGCTGCTCCCGCGGTTGTTCTTCCAGCACTTCACCGACAGCAGCTACCTGGTGGAACGCGACGACGGCCGCCTGGCGGCGTTCCTCATCGGGTTTGTGTCGCAGTCCCAGCCCGAGGTCGCCTACGTCCATTTCGTCGGGGTCGATCCGTCGCTGCACCGCCGCGGTGTGGGTGCGCTCCTCTACCGGCGGTTCTTCCGCCTGGCGGCCGCCCGGGGCTGCCGCCGGGTGCAGTGCATCACCAGCCCCGGCAACACAGCCTCACTGGCGTTCCACACCGGCCTCGGCTTCCAGGTCGAACCCGGCGACACCACGATCGACGGTGTCGCCGTCCACCGCGACTACGACGGCCCCGGACTTCCTCGCGTCGCCTTCACCCGGGCGCTCACCGACCCGACGTCGCCGCCCCCACCACCGGCGACCAGAGACGTGCGGGTCTGCTTCCTCGGGGATTCCTTCACCGCAGGTGTGGGCGATCCCACCGGCCTGGGCTGGGTCGGGCGCCTGGCCGCACGCACCGAGAACAGGGGCCTGCACCTCACCGCCTACAACCTCGGGATCCGTGGGAACACCTCGGCGCAGATACGGGCCCGGTGGCGCCAGGAGTGCCTCCCGCGCCTGTCCGAGGCGCAGGAGGCCCGGCTGGTGCTGTCGTTCGGGGTCAACGACATGACCCACGACGGCCAGGGCCTGCGGGTCCCGCCCGACAGGTCGGTGGCCAACCTCGCGGCCCTGCTCACCGAAGCACTGCCGATCCTGCCCGTCCTGATGGTCGGACCGCCGCCCTCGGGGGACCCGGGCAGAGACGAACGCGTCGCCGCCCTCGACGAGCAGTACGCCAGCGTCTGCGCAGCGAAGGACGTTCCCTACATCACCGTGTTCGCCGCGCTGAAAGAGCAACCGTCCTGGCAGCAGGAGATCGCCGCCGGCGACGGCGCCCACCCCGCGGCGGCCGGCTACGAGCAGCTCACCGACCTCATCGTCGACCCGTGGCGACACTGGCTCGACGATCCCCATATAGGACAAACCCGCCACCGGGCCAGGTAGCGGTCAGCCGCGCCGCCCACCCGCGTCATCGAGGAAGAAGGACCGCTCCAGATCCGCCCGCGACGGCACACCCGGGAACGGGGTGGGACGCAGATTTCGGCAGGATTGAACGCTAAGGATTGATCTTGGGTTTGTCCGTCGGACCGACCTCGCCGTCGCGAGAGTCGGCTTTCGCGTCACGCCGCGGCTGGCCCTGGCCACCAACCCCCTGCAGTGGGGAGAGGACGTCGTGGCGTTCGGCTTCCCTCAGACCCCGGACACCATCGATCCGAACACGCGCGAGAAACGGATCGAGACCCACGCCCGGGTCTTCAAGGGCTACGTCACACGCTTGATCTACGGCGAGTACCGCCATGACACGGTTGTCGAGCTCGCGATGCCCGCGCCGGAGGGGATGAGCGGCGGCCCGCTGTTCCGCGTCCAACGTGGCCCGGGCGAGCCGTTCGAGTGCACAGGCGTCATCTTCGGCGAACGGATCCACCCAACCCCCGACGGGGAACTCCGGTTCGGTAACGCCCTTCGCCTCGACACACTGCGCAACGCCCGCGCCGAAGCCACCGATGGCCTACCGCTCGCCGAATACCTGGCACGCTCCGCCCTTGATCCTGGGACAGACGATTCCTCGCTGTAGCTCAGACCTACTTTGCCCCCGGTGGCACGAACCCGAGTCCCGGGCCTACTGCTGGGCGCCCACCCGCCGCCACGGCTGATCGAAAGCCCAGCCGGCGAGAGCGGCAACGTGGTAGCCACCACGTTCGACGACGCTCCTGTCCTGGCCACCAGGACGGCAATCGGACGTCCTGCGCCCCTACCTACCAATCGTTCGCGTCCATCATGTTCACATCGCCGCCGTACACCGTTTGGTGCACCGCGTCCTCGACAACGTGCGCCTCGCGGTCCCTGCGGCTCTGCTCCCGGCGGCGCGCCAGTTCGGCCTTGTCCGGCTGCGCCCGATCCGCCGGCTGGCCCAGTTGCTGTTCGCTCATCCTCGCGCGATCCCTTCCTCGCCTCTCCCAAGGATCGTGGACCCGCGGCGGCGCGGACGCGAGAGGCAGGCCGCTCGTCGCGATCTCCTCCAGCTCACCGAGGGCGGAAGCCNCCCGCCCGCCGCCCCGCTACCGGGACGCATCGTTCCGTTGTCCGGCCCGTCTCACGCNCCCCCGCCGACCCCGGCGAACAGGCTTAACGTGCGTTCTCGGTCCGATGTTGGTCCTCCCCCGGGTCCTGGAGAGCAACGCCCGCGCGATCCGTTTCTACTCCCGCCTGGGGGGCTGTCCAGCTGGATCACCGAGTACTACGGTCTCGCCGTCGCCCGGCTACGCGCCGCCGGCCGGTGGATCGACGACGAGACCTTGGCCCACCTGTGGCCCAGCCACCACGAGAACGTCAACTTCTTCGGCACCATCACCGTCGACATCGACCGCGAACTCGCCGCCCTCGACACCAACGGCTACCGGCCCCTGCGGACGATGACGGGGGTTGGAGATGTGGCGGGAGGCGACAGGTGACCCTGCCGTCTCCATCCGCTCCTACGAGGGGCAGCGGACATGGCGAGCCGGCCTACGGCCCCCACACGGCAACCAGAACGCCGGCGACGGCAGTGAGCACTCCGAGCGTGGCCAATCCGCCCCGCGCGCTGGAGAGCAGCACCTGCGGCCAGGGCGCACCGGCGAGACGGTGCAGGATGCCCGCGGCCGCACCGGCGAGGGCGGACAGGACGACGGTCAACGTCGCCACGGCGAGCAGGGCGATGGTCGGTGCACTCACGTGAAGATCCTTTCAACAGCGGAAGAGGCCCCCTCCACGTCGGGAGAAGGCCTCCTTTAAAGGGTCTGGCCGAGGGGGGCGCCATCCGCGATCAGGATTCGTTTCCCGTGTAGTACGGATCACCGACCACCGAAGGTCGCAATGAACACCCCCTGGCATGAGGGGCCTGCGTGTAGGGATCGGGGACGGATGGCCACTCGCCGTGACGGTTGGCCAGTAGATGGCCAGCGGGCGGGATAGTTGGCCAGGCCCGGGATACCGGCTGTCGGCTTCATGGAGACGGGTGTCGAGCTGGTGGCCCTCCCGAGCGGCTCGGCGCCTTGCGCGATCTACCCGGGGGAAGACATTCGGGACATGTATCCGGTGGTCGACCTCGTGCTGGAGCCCGGTCTGCGCTACTACGAGCGGACAGGCTCGTCGGCACGGGACGGACCGACTCCCTCGACGATCCCGCGCGCCGAGTCGGTCGTCATGCGGGGTAGCTGCTATTTCGTGGTCGTGTTGAGGGCGCCGCTGACGTAGAGCATGTCGCCCATGCGCAGGTCGTCGTCCTTCAGGGGCGGAAGGCCGTTGGCGGCGAGCAGGTCCGCGATGCTGATTCCGTTCAGCGCCCAGCCGCGGTCGGTCAGGTAGGGAGCCGCTTCGTTGCGCTCACCGTAATAGCGCAGCCTCGCCATGTCGGGATCGAAACTGCGCGCACGCCAGCGTTCGGAGATGCGGTTCAGGCCTTCCTTCGTCTTGTCCTCCTCGCCCGGTTGCGGGTTGGGCCTGCTTTCGGTGGCCATCCGGCTTCCCGGCGCGCTGAGTTCGGTGATGGTGTCCAGCAGGCGGTCCTGCGCCTCGGGCGGCAGGTAGCTCAGCAGGCCTTCGACGCTCCACGCGGCCGGCCGGGCCGGGTCGAATCCGGCGGTGCGCAGTGCGGTGGGCCAGTCGTCGCGCAGATCGACCGCGGCCACTCTCCGGTCGGCGGTGGGCGTCGCGCCCAACTCGGCCAGGGTGCGGGTCTTGAACTCGAGGACCTGCGGCTGGTCGAGCTCATACACCACGGTCCCGGTCGGCCAGGGCAGCCGGTACGCGCGGGAATCCAGCCCCGAGGCCAAGATCACGGCCTGCGTGATGCCCGCGGTCGTCGCATCGAGGAAGAACTCGTCGTAGAACCTGGTACGTACCTTGGCCACGTCGATCCACACCTGCTCGACCAAGCCGTCGGGGGCCACGTCGCCGGTCGCCAGCCGGGTGAGGAGGTCGACGCCGACCGCCCGGACGAGCGGTTCGGCGAACGGGTCGTCGATGAGCCGACGATCCTCGCGGGTCGCTATCGCCCGGGCCGCCGCGGCCATGGTGGCGGTCGCGCCGACGCTGGACGCCAGGTCCCAGGTGTCTCCGTCGTGCCTGGTGGACGTCATGTTCTGCCCTACCCCTCGACGTAACTGCCCGTGCGCGAGGTGATCGCCATGCCCGCACTCTAGAACGCAGGCCCGCCCCTCCCCGTCAGACTCGTTGAAACGCCTGCACACAGCTTCACGTCTGCCCGCCCACGGGCAGACATGCCGTGGCCGTGGCCAGAGGCTCGACCTGCTTGGCCAACCCACTGGTCAGATACTCCTTGCGGGCGCAGACGCGCGAGAGCCGCGCCGAGCGACGGCGAAGGCCGGTCGCCTGGTGATGGGCTGTTTCGGGTGAGGTGACTCGGAGCCGGTACGGGCGTAGTCCGGTGGAGGCTTACGTCTGCTGCGGGCGGCGGGCCAGCAGCTGTGCCTGTCGGCCTCGTTCTTCGTCCGTTGGTGCTCGCACCAGCTGGGCGACTTCGACCAGCCCTGCCTGCCGTGCCAGCTCGGTGAGGTGGTCGGGTGGCCAGCGGTAGGCGCCTGTGACCCGGTGGTCGTAGGGGTGTGCTGCGGTCGCGGGTTCGTCGGTGGCCAGGAAGCCGAGCAGCAGGTGGCCGCCGGGTGCCAGGACGCGGTGGATCTCGGCGAGGATGGCGGGGATGTCGGCGGGNGGGGNGTGGATGAGCGAGTAGCGGCACAGGGCGCCGCTGAGGATGCGGTCCGGCAGGTCCAGCGCGGTCATCGTGCCTACCTCGAACCGCAGCTGTGGATGTGAGCGTCGGGCGATGGCGATCATCTCGGGCGACAGGTCCACACCGAACACGTCCAGTCCCGAGCGGTGCAGGTGGGCCGTTGCGTAGCCGGGCCCGCAGCCAAGGTCTGCGACCGGGCCGGGCAGGGGGCGGGTGAGGTCGGCGAACGCGGACAGCAGCGCACGCTCCAGCGGTTGGCGGTCGAGTACGTCGGCGAAAAGCTCGGCATACACCTCGGCCACGCCGTCATACGCCGCCGCGACGGTTGTCAGATAGTTCGGGGCAGGCTCGGTCATGGCCGATCATCCTAGACGTGGGCGTTTCTGGGCTGACCAACTGCGGTGGCCAGCCGGTGCGCTGGCGCTGGCCAACAACCGCGATCTGCCAGCTCGGGGTGGACAAGTAGATCCGTTTCCTACATTGCCTGTATGGATCGCGGATAGATGGCCACTCACCGTGATGGTTGGCCAGTAGATGGCCAACAGTCGTGCTGGTTAGCCAGTCCGCAGGTGGGCGCCAGACGATGGCCGGACCTACGAATAGGATAGCCGGGCCTGATCTTGACCCAAGGGAGCGCCAGTGGCCGCCGGAGTACTGATCGCGGAAAGCCTGCGCACAGGGGCGGTCTTGGACGACCTGTCTCTCACCGTCCGGAAGATCCAACGATCGGCGTCCGGGAACGCCACCGCCGACCAGCCACCCGTCTGGACGCTGATCTTCTTTGACATCGCCGATGCCCAAGCCGAGGCCCTGGCCGATCAACTAAGCGAGGCCCTGGCCGACGCGCCTGTGTGGTACGTGGACCTGCATACCGTCCAGGAAACCTTCATCGTGTTCCCCAACCGGGTCATCCGCTACCGACGGGGGGACCCACAGGGGCGCGCCGATGCCGAGGAATACGGCCGCGCACACGGGATCCCCGACTCGCAACTCGACTGGCCAACCTAACCCTCCAACCGGCGAGAAACTCGCCCAGGACCCCCCGACCCACCCAAGGTCCAGCACTGATGTGAGCAGCGAGCAGCGAAAAATGGCCAAGTAGCCGCAACCCCAGGGACGTCCCGACTGGCCAACAACGCCATCTGGGCAGCTCAGGCTGGCCATGTTCAGCCGATCCCTACACTGCGCCTGGCCAGCCCGGGCGGCTCGTCCTGGCCCTGCCTGGGATCCCAAGGCCGGCGTTCACGAACTGGCCAGACCCGCCAGCAACCCAAGGTGACGATCATGCGAGCATGATCCGATGACCGAACTGAAGCCACAGCCCTGCGGGCCTGGGGGTCGAGGAGGATCCGTACAGCCGTTGGCGTTAGNGGTGATGTTGATGCGGCGCGGGCGGATCTCGTAAGGCCAAGATGACGGCCGTCGCTTGAATCACTGCCGGTAGCGCTGGTCCAAGCGGTCGAAGAATGTGTTGAGGAGCTGCCTCGCGGCGCGTTCGTTGGNGAGTTCCGCTCCGCCGAATCGGTAGAGCTCGTAGCCCTTGAGGCGCAGGTCGCGGTCTTCGCGGACCATCGCGGCGTAACGGCCCGGGTCGGCGTTGCCGCCCGTGTCGGCATAGTGCTGCTTGCCGTCGCACTCGATGACGACACGGGCCCGGTGCGGAAGGAGCAGGAGGAAGTCCATCCGCTGGCGCGGCAGCGGGCCGGGTGCGCGACGCTGGGTCTGGGTGTAGGGGTCGTAGTGCAGGTATACCTGTGGGATCAGTGCTGGGATGTCGGGGCCGAGCCGGATGTATCGCTCGGCGTAGGTGCGCAGGATGCGCCGCTCGGCGTCGTTGCTGCCCAGCGAAAGGTCCAGTCGCCGGTACAGGCTGCGTGAGATCTCGCGTTCTGGCTCGCCCGCCATCCCCTGGCGATCGGCCCACCAGGAGGTCAGTTCGGCCCAGGTGAGCCCGTGCGCCGCCAGCGCCCGGTCGTAGACGAGGCAGCCCTGCTCGTTGCGGACGATACGAAGATCGTTGTTGGCGGCGTCGTCGATCACGATCTCGGGCTTCGGCCCCACGGCTGCGAAGATGAGGTTCTTCAGCGTGCCGCTGACCCCTGAGCCGATGCGGTGATGGCCGAAGACCGGCGCGCCGCTGATCGCGTCGACCTGGATGATCTCGTACCCGTCGTGAACCAGCACGCGGTTGAGGAACTCCTGCAGATGCTGGACCTCGACAGCGTCGGTTCGTACGTACGGGTGCAGCATCTCTGCCAGCAGCCGCAAGAGCTTGTCGTCCTCGGTCGCCACGCCGAACCGGGGGTCGCGGAAGATCCAGTCGAAGTCCCAGTCGTCCTTGTTGTTCAAGCAGTGCTGGGCGATGTCCTGCACGGCGGTGGTGAACCGGTCGTCGCGACTGGGCAGGCTGAGGTGGTCCCCGTTCTTCGGACAGTGATCCCTATGTGGGATAATTGATCCGTGAGCGGAGGAGATCAATGAGTCAGTCGCGGAGGCGGTACACGCCCGAGNACAAGGACGAGGCCGTGAAACTCGTCATCGATTCGGGTCGGCCGGTATCGGCGATCGCGAAGGATCTCGGTATCAACGAGGGAACCTTGGGGAGCTGGGTGGCCACCTGGCGTCGGACCCACCAGGGCGAAGAAGAGCCACTTTCGATGTCCGACCGCGCACGGTTGAAGGAGCTGGAGAAGGAGAACCGGGAACTCCGGATGGAGCGCGAGTTCCTCTCAAAAGCGACCGCCTTCTTCGCGCAACGCCATCAGTGACCGACAAGTACGAGCTGATCGCCGCGGAGA
>NZ_LJPA01000054.1:0-30909 GCF_001414035.1 Frankia sp. ACN1ag
GGTTCCCTGGGAGGGGTCGGGTCCGCGTCGGGCCGCGGTGTCGTCGTTCGGGATCAGTGGCACCAACGCCCACGTCATCCTGGAGGAACCCCCCGCCCTCACGGAGTCCGCCACGGAGCCGGCCACGGAGCCGGCCACGGAGCCGGCCACGGAGCCCGCGACGGAGCCCGCCGCGGAGCCCGCGACGGAGTTCGCCGCGGAGTCCGGCGGGTCGGCCGGCGGGAGCGAGGCGACGGCCGAGCCGGTCGTGTGGGTGATGTCGGCCCGGGGCGAACCCGCGCTGCGAGCCCAGGCCGAGGCGCTGCTCGGCTTCGCCGAGTCGACTCCCGACCTGGACCCGCGCCAGGTCGCCCGGGCGCTGGCCACCACGCGCGCAGCGCTCGACCACCGGGCGGTCGTCGTCGCCGACGGACGGGACGACCTGCTCGCCGGGCTGCGGGCGCTGGCCGGCGGGACGTCCGCGCCGGGCACCGTCAGCGCCTCCACCGTCGACTCCTCGCAGGTCACGTTCGTCTTCCCCGGCCAGGGCTCGCAGTGGCCTGGGATGGCGGTGGAGCTGTTCGGAACCTCGCCGGTGTTCCGGGACGCGCTCGAGGCGTGCGCGGACGCGGTCGGTCGGTACGTCGACTGGTCCCTGCTGGACGTGCTGCGCGCCGTGCCCGGTGCCCCGACCCTGGACCGGGCGGAGATCGTCCAGCCGGCGCTCTTCGCGGTCATGGTCTCGCTGGCCCGCCTGTGGATCTCACAGGGGGTGCGGCCCACCGCCGTCGTCGGGCATTCCCAGGGTGAGATCGCCGCCGCGCACATCGCCGGCGCCCTCACCCTCGATCACGCCGCCCGGATCGTGGCGCTGCGCAGTCAGGCCCTGACCGAGCTGACGCCCGCGGGCGGGATGGCGTCCGTGCTGGCACCCGTCGACCAGGTACGCGCGTGGATCGCCCGGTGGGGGGGCCGGCTCGAGATCGCCGCGGTGAACGGCCCCGCCTCCACGGCCGTGGCGGGACCGGCCGAGGACATCGAGCGCCTGCTGGCCGAGCCCGGCGAGCTGCGGGTACGGCGGATTCCCGTCGACTACGCCTCGCACTCGGCGCAGATGGACCAGGTCCGCGACCGGCTGGTCAGTGCCCTCGCCGGCATCACGCCGCGTGCCACGGAGATCGCCTTCTACTCGGGCGTGACCGGGGACGTCCTGGACCCGACCGAACTGGGTCCGGACTACTGGTTCACCAACCTGCGCGAGACCGTCCAGTTCGAACAGGTCACCCGGACGCTGCTGGACCGGCGGCACCGGTTGTTCGTCGAGTGCAGTCCACACCCGGTGCTGACCGTGGGGTTGGGGGAGACCATCGAGGCCGTGGGGCTCGACGAGGGTCGCGGTCGGGCCGTCACGCTCGGTTCCCTGCGCCGCGACGACGGCGGCCGCGCCCGCTTCCTGCTCTCCCTCGCCGAGGTGTGGGCACACGGCGGCGCCGTCGACTGGACCGCGGTGCTCGGCGAGCCGGACGCCGCCGCGCTCCCAGTCGACCTGCCCACCTACCCCTTCCAGCGTCGCCGGTTCTGGCTCGAGTCGGCCGCGGGCGCCGCCCAGCGCGAGGACGCCGAGAGCCTCGGCCTGGACCGGACCGGACACGAGCTGCTCGGCGCCTTCGTCGAAGGGGTCGACAGCGACGAGGTGATTCTCACCGGCCGGGTGTCGCTGCGCACGCATCCGTGGCTGCGCGACCACGCGGTGGACGGCATCGTGCTGCTGTCCGGCACCACCTGGGTCGAGCTCGCGTCGCGGGCGGGTGCCGCGGTCGCGTGCGGGCGGCTGGCGGAACTGACACTCGAGGCGCCTCTCGTCCTGCCGGAACAGGGGAGCGTGGCCCTGCGGGTCACGGTCGCGGCGCCCGACGTCGCCGGCAGGCGATCGATCACCATGCACGCTCGGGCCTCCGGTGCCGACGCCGATCCGACCTGGCGCCGTCACGGCGCCGGAACGCTCGAACCGGAGCCGGCGGAGGGGGAGGGCGACACCTTCGCGCGGGTCTGGCCGCCCGAGGGAGCCCAGCAGCTGGAGGTCGCCGACGCCTACGATCGGCTGGCCGAACACGCACTGGACTACGGCCCGGCGTTCCAGGGCCTGACCGCCGGCTGGATCCGCCGCGACGAGGTCTTCGCGGAGGTCGGCCTGTCTCCCGAGGAGACTGTCCGGGCCGCCACGTACGGGGTGCACCCGGCGCTGCTCGACGCCGCGCTGCACGCGCTCGCGCTGACGGGGCTGTCCGGTCCCACCGGGAGTGGAGACACCTCGGCACCCGCGTCGGCCGGCGGGACCGTGCCGCTGCCGTACTCCTGGTCGGGCGTGTCCTGGCACCGGACGGGCGCGACGACGTTGCGGGTACGGCTGCGCCCGACGGGGCCGGACACGTTCGCGGTGTCGGCGGTCGACGACGCCGGCGACCCGGTCATCACGATCCGCGAGCTGCTGGTCCGCAGGGCCCCGCTCGAGGAGCTCCGCCGGCTCGCGGTCACCTCCCCCGCCGAGCTGTTCACCCTCGAACGCAAGCCGGTGCCGCTGGCCGTCGGGCAGGCGCCCGCCGGACGGTGGGCCGTCCTGGAACCCGGCGCGGGCGAGATTCTCACGCGGTTCGAGGCCGAGGGACTGGCCGTCGACCGGTATGACGACCTCGGCGCGCTGCGGGCGGCGCTGGCGCAGGGAGCGCCCGTGCCCGCGGTCGTGTTCGTCGCGGGTACCGCCGCGGCCGACAGCGGCGGCCACGCCGACGCCGACGCCGACGGCGACGGCCACGAGCGGAAGATCACCGCCCCGCCGGTCACCCACCGCGCTCTCGACCTTGCGCGTTCCTGGTCCGCCGACGCCGGCCTGACCGAGGCCCGGCTTGTGATCGTCACCGGCCCGCTGGTGGAACCGACGTCCGCCGGTGCGCCGGCAGAGGCACCCGGCGGCGCGCCCACCGGCCTCGCCGCCGCTGCGATCCGGGGCCTGATCCGCAGCGCCGAAGCCGAGAACCCGGGTGCCTTCGTCCTGCTCGACCTGGACGCGGCCCCGGCGTCCGTCGCCGCGGTCTCGGCGGCACTGGCGACCGGCGAGCCCGAACTGGTGATCCGCGACGGGGTCGCGGCCGCACCACGGCTGGTGCGGATCCCCCCGCCGTCCGCGCCGTCCGCGCCGTCCGCGCCGTCCGCGCCGTCCGCGCCGTCCGGGTCGGACGGAGGTGCTGGTCACCCGGTCTGGGACGCCACCGGCACGGTGCTGATCACCGGCGGCACCGGCGGCCTCGGCGCCCTGCTCGCCCGCCATCTGGTCACCGCGCACGGGGTGCGCAACCTGCTCCTCGTGAGCCGTCGCGGCCTGCTGGCACCGGGGGCCGACGGCCTCGTCGCGGACCTGGCGGAGCTCGGCGCCCGGACGACGGTGGTGGCGGCCGACGTCGCCGACCAGGCTGCGCTGGCCGAGCTGATCGCGGCGATCCCCCCGCAACACCCGCTCACCGCGGTGATCCACGCGGCAGGCGTGCTGGACGACGGCGTCCTCGAGTCCCTGACTCCCCAGCGCCTGGACGCGGTGATGCGGCCGAAGGCCTACGCGGCCTGGCACCTGCACCGGCTGACCGCGCACCTCGACCTGCGGGCGTTCGTGCTGTTCTCCTCGTTCGCCGGCATCCTCGGTAGCCCGGGACAGGCCTGCTACGCGGCGGCGAACGCCGTCCTGGACGAGCTCGCGGCCCTGCGCCGGGAACGGGGCCTGCCCGCCGTCTCGCTCGCGTGGGGGCTGTGGGAACCGGCCAGCGGCATGACGGCCGGCCTGGGACAGGCGGACCGGGCCCGGATCGCCCGCGCCGGGCTCGTTCCGATGTCCGCCGAGACCGGGCTCGCGTTGTTCGACCGGGCGTTGTTCGACCGGACGGTGTCCGACCGGACGGTGGCGGCAGACCATGCTCTCGTCGCCCCACTGGCGCTCGACCCGCGGACGCTGCGGGCCCAGGCCGACGAGCGGACCCTGGCGCCCTTCCTGGCGGCCCTGGTCCCGCCGGCACCGCGCCGCCGGTCCCAGGCCGGACCGGCCGGGCACCTGCGCCGGTTCGCCACGCTGACGGGGGTGGAACGGGAACAGGCCCTCACCGACCTCGTCGTCGCGACGGTGGCCGCGGTGCTCGGCCACCGGTCGGCCCGCGAGATCGACCCCCAGCAGACCTTCGCCGAGCTCGGGATGGACTCGCTCACCGGGGTGGAGCTGCGCAACCGGCTGAGCCGAGACACCGGGCAGCGGATGCCGGCGACGGCGATCTTCGACTATCCCACCCCGTCCCGACTGGCCGGGTATCTGCAGGCGACGCTGGACGCGGGCGGCCCGGTCGCCACGCAGCCCGCCACGGCGGACCTGACGGAACTCGAGGCGGCGCTGTCCGCCGCCGCGCCGCAGGCCCGTCTCACGATCGTCAGTCGGCTGCGCACGCTGCTTGCGCGCTGGGAGGACATTCCTTCCCCCCGCGCGGAGAACGCCGCCGACAGAATTCAGTCGGCCGATACCGCGGAAATATTCTCCTTCATCGACAACGAACTTGGTCGTCTGCCGCAGTCCGCCCACGGGAACAGGGATCTCGATGCCTGACGAAGAGAAGCTCGTTGAATATCTGAAATGGGTGACGGCGGATCTGGCCCGCACCCGTCAGCGTCTTACCGAGGTGGAGTCCGAACAGCACGAGCCCATCGCGATCGTCGGGATGAGCTGCCGCTTCCCCGGGGACGTGTGGAGTCCGGAGGATCTGTGGGACCTGGTGGCCGGGGGGCGGGACGCCATCACACCCTTTCCCGCGGACCGCGGCTGGGACGTCGACGCGCTCTACGACCCAGATCCCGACTCGGACGTCGGCGGCACATCGGTGACCCGGCACGGCGGATTCCTGCACCACGCCGACGAGTTCGACGCCGGGCTGTTCGGCCTCAGCCCGCGGGAGGCCCTCGCGACCGATCCCCAACAACGCCTTCTGCTCGAGACCGCCTGGGAGGCGTTCGAACGGGCGGGCATCGACCACACCACGTTGCGGGGCAGCCGGACCGGTGTGTACGCGGGCGTGATGTACGACGACTACGCCTCCCGGCTCGGGCGGCCGCCGCGCGAGTACGAGGGATTCATCGGCAACGGCAGCGCCGGCAGCGTCGCCTCGGGTCGCCTCGCGTACACCTTCGGCCTCGAGGGGCCGGCGATCACCGTGGACACAGCGTGTTCCTCGTCGCTGGTCGCCGTCCATCTCGCCTGCGGCGCGCTGCGCCGAGGAGAGTGCTCCCTCGCGCTCGCCGGCGGTGTGACGGTGATGGCCACCCCCGGCCTGTTCATCGAGTTCAGCCGTCAGCGCGGCCTGTCGTTCGACGGGCGGTGCCGGTCGTATGCGGCCTCGGCCAACGGCACCGGGTTCGGAGAGGGGGTCGGCCTGCTGGTGCTGGAGCGGCTGCGCGATGCCCAACGCGCCGGGCATCGCGTGCTGGCGGTGGTCCGCGGCTCGGCCGTGAACTCCGACGGCGCGAGCAACGGGCTCACCGCGCCGAACGGGCCCGCCCAGCAGCGGGTTATCCGCGACGCCCTGGCCGACGCCCGGCTGGAACCCGCCGATGTCGATGTCGTCGAGGGCCACGGCACCGGAACGACTCTGGGTGATCCGATTGAGGCGCAGGCGCTGCTGGACACCTACGGCCAGCGCGGCACCGGCGAACCGCTCCGGCTGGGCTCGGTCAAGACGAACATCGGCCACACCCAGGCCGCGGCCGGTGTCGCCGGGATCATCAAGATGGTCATGGCGATGCGGCACCAGACCCTGCCGCGCAGCCTCTACGCGGACGAGCCGACGCCGCATGTGGCCTGGTCCGACGGGGCAGTCGCGCTGCTGACCGAGAGTCTGGACTGGCCCGCGCCCGCCGGCCGGCCCCGCCGGGCCGCGGTGTCCGCGTTCGGCATCAGCGGAACCAACGCGCACCTCATCCTGGAGGAACCGTCGCCCGCCGGGCAGCCCACGCCAGACGACGTACCCTCGCCGCGACCGTCCATCGACTCACCCGCCGCGCCGTCGTCCGCTCCCGGCCCGCAGACCGACCGGACCGTCCAGCCCCGCGTGTTCGCCTTCCCCGTCTCGGGGCACAGCGACGAGGCTCTGCGGGCCCAGGCGGAGCGGCTGCGCGGGTTCGTCGCCGACCACCCCGACGTCGCGCTGGCCGACGTCGCGCACGCGTTGACCACGACCCGCCCCCTGCTCGGCCACCGGGCCGCCGTCGTCGCCGGCCGGTCCGACGACCTGATGCGAGGCCTCGCGGCACTGGGACACGGCGAGTTCGATCCCAGCGTGGTCGGGCCGACCGCGGCACGCCCCGCGGGACGTACGGCGTTCCTGTTCACCGGCCAGGGCAGCCAGCGCTCAGGCATGGGCCGCGACCTCCACGCGGAGGATCCAGTCTTCCGTGAGGCGCTGGACACGGTGTGCGCCCAGTTCGACCCCCACCTCGACCGGCCGCTGCGGGAGGTGATGTTCGCTCCGGCCGGCCATCCCGACTCGCGGCTGCTCGACGAGACCCGCTACACACAGCTCGCCCTGTTCACGCTGGAGGTGGCGCTGTATCGGCTGGTGGAGGACCGGGGCCTGCGACCGGACCTGATGATCGGGCATTCGATCGGTGAACTCGCGGCGGTCCACGTCGCCGGGGTCCTGGGGCTCGAGGATGCCTGCGCGCTCGTCACGGCCCGGGCCCGGTTGATGCAGTCCATGCCGGCCGGCGGCGCGATGATCTCGGTGCAGGCGGCTGAGGACGAGGTCCTTGAGATGATCGACGGGCGGCAGGAGCTGGTCGGCATCGCCGCGATCAACGGCCCGCGGAACATCGTGATCTCCGGAGACCGGGACACCGCCCTGGACGTCATGCGCTCGCTGCGCGGCCGCGGCCACCGGGCGAAGCGGCTGCGGGTGAGCCACGCGTTCCACTCGCCGCACATGAACGGCATGCTCGACGAGTTCAGTCGGGTGGCGCGGACGCTCACGTTCCATACCCCGCGGATCCCGGTCGTCTCCAGCGTGACGGGCGACCGCGTGACGCTCGACGAGCTGCGCTCGCCCGGGTACTGGACGCGGCAGGTGCGCCAGGCCGTCCGCTTCGACGACGGCGTGCGCACCCTGCTCGGCCTCGGCGTGGAGGCCTTCGTCGAACTCGGGCCGGCAGCCGTGCTCACGGCGCTCGTCCAGGACCGTCTGCAGACCACGGCCGCGCCGGGGGCGCCGGACGCACTGCTCGTTCCCCTGCTGCGCGCGGACCGGCCCGAGCAGATCTCGATCACCTCCGGCCTCGCGGCGGCCCACCTGCGTGGGCTCGTCCCGGCCGTATCGACGGTGCGCGGCGACGGGCCCCCCGCCCCGGTCGACCTGCCGACGTACGCGTTCCGGCGGACTCGGTACTGGCTGCACGCGGAGCCGGCCGCGGCGGCCGCGTCGACCTCGCAGGACGCGGAGTTCTGGGCCGCTGTCGACCGGGGGGACGCGTCGGACCTCGCGGTGACGCTGGGAATCGACACCGAACGGCAGTCCGCCGTCGAGGCGCTGCTGCCGACGCTGACGGCGTGGCGCCAGCAGCGGAACTGGCGCTACCGGGTGACCCGGCACTCGCCGCAGGACGGTCTCCGCCTCGTCCGGGCCGGCCGGCCGCGGGCGGGCAGGCGCTGGGTACCGCGGGGCGCGGTCGTCGTCGCCGGGACGGCCGAGGGACTCGGCGGGGTCGCCCTGCGCTGGCTGGCCCGCCACGGCGCCGACCATCTCGTGCTGCTGACCCCGGACCCGCACACCTCCGCGGTGCGGGCTCTCGAGGCGGAGCTGGCCCGCCACGAGGTCCCCTTCGCGGCCCTGGACATCAACCTGGCGGGCGGTGTCGACCTGGCCGGTCGCGACGTGGCCGCGACGGTCCCGCTGTCCGTCGTGGTGTGCGCCGGGGACCTCCCCGACGGCGGCGAGGCGCTGGCCAGCCTGGCCGCGCTGCCGCGGGATCCGGTGCGCGCCGAGTCCACGGCGGCGCCACTCGGCACCGGGGCGGGCGCGCCGGTCGCCGTGCTCGTCGTCCTCGCTCCGCTGCCGGCGGAGTTCGCCACCACCGGCAGCCCCGCCACCGCCGAGAGCCCCGCCACCGCCGAGAACCCCGCCACCGCCGAGAACCCCGCCACCGCCGAGAGCATCGTGTCGGCCCAGGTCGAGGAGATGGTCGCCCGACGCCGAGCCGACGGCCGGCCCGCGTTGGCCGTGGCCTGGGCCCCGTGGCCGGGACCGGACCTCGATGCGGCGGCGGCTCCCGGGCTGCGCCCGCTCGCGTCGGACCTGGCGATATCGGTGCTGGAGGAGGCCACCAGCGACCAGGAGCCGGTCCTGGTCGTCGCGGACATCGACTGGGAGCGGTTTCCCGCCGATCTGTCCGTGCCGTTCTTCGCCGGCGTGCCCGAGGTCGCCCGCCTGCAGGCGGGCGCCGGGAACGCGGCCGCGCCCACGGGGCCACGGCTGCTCGACCAGCTCGCGGACGCAGACGAAGCCGAGGCCACGGCACTGCTGACAGAGGCCGTACGCGGATGTGTGGGTGGGGTGCTCGGCTATTCCGCGGACACCCCGGTCGCCGCCGACACGAGCCTGCTGGATCTCGGCCTCTCCTCGTTCACCGCGCTGGAACTCGGTAACCGACTGCGGGCGGCCACCAGCCTCGACGTGCCGGCCAGCGTCATTTTCGACCATCCCACGGCCGAGTCCCTGGCCGGCTATCTGCGGGATCGGCTGGCGACGGCGACGGCGGATCCGTCCGCCGCCGTCCCACCGGCAGACGCGAACTCCCCAGGGCGGTCAGCGCCCATCCACTAGTCCGGCATCCCAGCTGTCGAAAGGAATTTCCATGAGTGGCACGGTGGTGATAGTCGGCGGTGGGCCGGCTGGCCTGATGCTCGGCTGCGAGCTCCGTCTCGGTGGTATTGAGACGATCATCCTGGAGCAGCGACGTGAGGCACCTGCGGCCTCTGGCGGAATGGCTGTCCACGGCCAGACCATGAAGGTCCTCAAGGAGCGCGGATTCGCCGAGCGTATCCACGGCGAGGGGATCTTCCCCTGGCCTCGGACGCCTTTCGCGCTCCTGTGGCTGGACATCAGCTCGGCGAAGCCGGAGGAGCTCACCTACGTCTATCCGCAGTGGCGGCTCGAGCGTCTGCTGGAGTCGCGGGCGGTCGAGCTGGGCGTCGATCTGCGCCGGGGTCACCGAGTGATCGGAGTCGAACAGGACGCCGCCGGGGTCACCGCCAGGGTGGCGGCCGGCGACGAGGTCTATCAACTCACCGGTGACTACCTGGTCGGCTGCGACGGTCCCGACAGCGCGGTCCGGAAGGCCGCCGGGATCACGTCTGCGGTGCTCGGGAACAGCTACTACGGCGTGTGGGGCGACCTGGAGCTGACCCCGGGTACCGACTACCCGTTCGAGTCGGGTGTCTACGACCGGGGCATCTTCGGGGCCATGCCGCTCGTGACCGGCGGCCTGCGGCTGATGTCCATCGAGTTCGACGAGACCGGCCCGACCGAGGAGCCGGTGACCGAGCAGGAGCTGTTCGAGAGCATGCGCCGGATCACCGGTGGCGCCCCGACAACCGGGAAGATCAGTCATCTCGGCCGGTTCGGCGGGCCGGTGAGTATCGCCGACCGCTATCGCNACGGGCGGATCCTGCTCGCCGGCGACGCCGCCCACTCGTTCTTCATCTCCGGCACCCAGGGGGTCAACACCGGAATACAGGACGTGGTCAACCTGGGCTGGAAACTGGCCGCGACGCTGCGCGGATGGGCGCCCGCCGATCTGCTCGACACCTACGAACTGGAACGTCATCCGGTGGGCCTGCGGATGTGCCAGCACGCCCAGGCGACCATGGGGCTGCTCTACCCGTTGGACCGCATCGCCTACCTGCGGGACATCGTCAACGATCTGATCGGCATCGACGGAGTCAGCAAGCACCTGCTCGACATCACCACCGCGGTGCGGTACCCGTTCGAGGATGCGACCCAGTCCGGCGCCGGGCCGGACCATCCGCTACTGGGCTGGCCCGTACCCGACGCGACGTTGGTGATCGGCGACCGGGTCGAGTCCGTGGCGACGACCCTGCACGCCGGGCGCGGGGTGCTGCTCGACCTCTCCGCGGGCGCCGCCGACCTGACAGGGATCGCCGACTGGAGCGGTCGGGTCGACCTGACGGTGGCCGACCCCATCCCCGACGTCGACGCGGCGACCCTGCTGATCCGCCCGGACGGACACGTCGCCCATGCCGACGCCGACGGCACGGACGCCAAGGGCCTGCGGGAGGCACTCGCCCGTTGGTTCGGGACGCCCGCGCCGGCAGGAGCGGGCACGCCGTGACGCCCCGCCGGGCCGGGTCCCGACCGGGACCCGGCCCGGCGGCGCCGGGGACCGTCGCGGCCGGGCCCGGCGCCGTGCCTGGGGATCATCACAGGGCTTCGAACACGTATCCAGCCTGGATCCACTTGCTCGACTCCACCGCGATGCCGAGTGCTCGGTCGCCCGGCGCCATCTCGGCGAGGGCCCGCTCGATCTGGAAGAAGGGCAGCGCGTTGCCGGTGTTTCCGGTCTCGGTCACGCAGGAGACCTCTTCCGCGCTCGGCACCCCCAGCGCTTCGACGATGCGGGGCGTCATCCGGCCGGAGAGCTGCGGCGGCAGCAGGTAGTCGAGATCGGTCTCTTTCCACCCGAGGTCGTCGAGAAGCATGTGCAGGGTCTCGACCGCCATCGGGGGCACCGATTCCTCGATCATCTTGTAGTTCTCGCTGGCCGGCGGACGGTCGCTGTCGCGGTCGGCGAGCCCGTACCACTCCAGCGACTGCCCCGGCTCACGGCCGAGCCCCGTGAGCCGGGTGACCACTCGGCGGATCACGGCCCGTCCATGGTCGGGCGATGTGCCCAGCACGACCGCGCCGGCCGCGTCCCCGAAGAGGATGAGGTTGACCAACTGCGCCGGCGGCATGCTTGTGACGTCGAGATCGACGTCGAAGTGCTTCGCCGTCGTGTCGCCGCCCAGGACGAGCGCCGTGCGGTACGCGCCGGTCTGCAGGAAGTGGTGGGCGACCTCCAGTGCCTGGACGGCCCCGGAGCAGCCGGACTGGAGCTGATAGGTGGGGACGCGGTTGATCCCGATCCGGTCGGCGACGATGTTGACGGTCGCGGGCATGAGCATGTCCGGGGTCGAGGTACCCATGACGATGAGCTCGATGTCCGCCGGGCTGATGTTCGCCGCGGTGATCGCGTGCCGCGCCGCCGTCGTCGCGAGGTCGGCCAGCGAACAGTACTGCTCGCCGGTGTCCAGGTCACGGGCCAGATGGCGGGTACGGGTGCCGATGAAGGTGTCGACCCACTGCTCCCACACCGAATCCATGCGGAAAAGTCTCGCCAGACGGGCGTTGTCGACCGGGGCGCCCGGAAGAGCGGTTCCCGCAGACATGATCCGGATCTCCGTAGACTCCATGCCAGAACAATGCAATCTCGCCCTAAAGCGGCCCTAGGTCATTGCTGAGTTTCCGGGCCCGGTCGGAATGGTCGGCCAGGGTGCGAGGCTCGCGGAGCATCGGTGACCCGGCGCGCGACGCCGCGGCCGAGCGGCAGACGCGTCAAAGCTCGGTGCCGGGGCCCCGGACGGTGGGCAGCCGGCGACGAGGTCCACGGCAACGACCCGCCCTGCGCGCTGCCCTCGCCCGCCGCGGGAGTTCTTCGCCAGCCGCCCGTGTCCCCACCCCTGCCCAGACCCGCCTGGATCAACCGGCCGGCGGCCGGAAACAACCAGCTCGGCAATTCCTGGAGGATCCTGCCTTGAACAGGTTGACGACGTCCGCGGCATGGGCGGTTAATTCAACTTTCCACATCGGGGAGAGGAACATGAGGAATGGTCCCTTCCGTCCGAATGGACGGGGCGCCGGTGGTCCTCGCGGCGCGTGACCGGCTGCTGCCAGGACGGCTCGAGATATCGCCACGACCCGTGGCCACCTGCGGCGGCGACTACTTACAGGCCGACTCGCTGGCGAATGATGGGTGTCCTGATACCACGTATTTCGCACGTTTCGTCCAGAATTGACTGGCGAATACGCTGGAAGCCGTCGCCAGGTTCCACGGCGAGTTCCCGGGTGATGGTGCTCCAGCCGCGGTCGTAGACGCTCAGAGCCTCCGCTCTGCGCTCCGATCGGCACAGGGCGATAATCAGGAGTTGATAGAACGACTCGCGGAGGGGATACTCGGCTATGAGCGAGTAGAGCTGGCTGAGGCTTTCGTGGTGTCGCTGTAGTCCAAGCTTCGCCTCGATCAGCGTCTCCAGGCACACCAGTCGGGATTCCTCGAGCCAGGTGATATGATCATTGATGATAAAGCCGCCCTGAAGCCCACCGAGCGCGGAGCTGCGCCACCGACTCAAGGCCGATTCGCATTCCGTGACGGCCTGGGCGTAGTTGTCGAGATGAAGATGCTGGCATCCTCTGCTCAGCTCCTTCTGGAAGAGGTGCAGGTCGAGTGTGTCGGTGCCCAGCTGCAACATGTACCCTGGGGATCNAGTGACCACCGGGTTGCTCGACTCGCCGGAGACGCACAGGAACTTCCGTACCTGGGAGACGTAGACGTACAGGGCGGCCGCGGCACACCGGGGCGGACGCCCGTTCCAGAGTTCGGCGACCAGCTGATCGGCGGGGACCACCTGGCCGGCGCGGATCAGTAGTGTCGCGAGCAGGATTTTGACCTTGGGTACGCTCAGGGAGTGGTCACCGGACTCGGTGACCACTCGTAGTTCTCCCAACATCTCGTAGCGCCTCACGACGACCTCCCTTCTGTCTGGGTGCACGCGGGTGAGGATGCGCGTCCGGAACTCGTCAACCGGCTGGTTCGGGTCCTTCTCCACCCGGAGATTCTCCAGCTCCCGGCCCGGCACGCTGATCGCTGGCCGGCCCTTCGGTCCTGGCGGCCTGGCCGGCGCCTCACGCTAATCCGTGTGCGTGCCCACAGCTTGTCATCGGGCGAGAACGTGCTTCTCTCGCCACCCGCAAGGATCGTAAGACGACTGGAGATGCCCGCCTTACCTCATGCTGGCAGGAAGAGACCTGACCTGGCCCGGCACCTGAGGTGGGGGTGGGCCGGACCGCAAAGTGCCACGCCATCAGTATAGATGACGTGGCGGCCCTCAGCGACGTTATGTTCTGTAATACTACAGCAATGTAACGCTCGGTTTCCGGCCTCATGTGATCAATGAAAGGGGTAGTTTTCTCACCTGTGGTTATGGGTGCTGTCCGTCGGGGTGTAAGGATGCGCCGGCCGGTCGACCTGCACAATCTGTAGTGTTGCGTGACAAGTGTCACTTGATAGTTGAATCATTGTTCTTCTTGCTGCTCTGTGGTGTGGCTAGCTCGCGGGACACGGATGTTCGTGGTGTTGGTCGGGGCAGCGGACGGGCGCGTCCACCCGGGCTCGGCGCCCGCCTCGGCCGGCCCGGGCCTTCGCCGGGGTCGAGGGGCGCGACCTTGCCGTTCGTCAGCCGACCGCCCGTCGCCCCCGCGGGCCGCCCCACATCGAGATCAGGCCGCCGAACAGGCGGACTCCATGACCGACATCCGTGGGTGCATCACTCGGGTCAGGGAGTGCGCACGTCGTGGGGCCCGGGACGCAAGCCGCCCGCTATCCCGCCGCGGTGGAGTCCGCCGGGGTCTCGACGGGATACTTGGCGGGGACGGCCTCCTGCGATGCTGTCGCCCGCGTCCGCAGCGCGATGATCGCCACGAGGAGAGCTGCCCCCACGAACACCAGCGACGCTGTGAACGCGCCGCTCATTCCTTCGAACAGCGAGTAGCGACCTACGTCGCCGGGGGCGAGGTCGGTGGGCAGATGTTCCTGGGCATGCCGGCTCGAGGACGCGAAGACGGTGACCAGGGTGCTGACCCCGAGGGAGAAGCCCACCCACTGCATCGCTTCGAGAAGGCTGGAACCCGCGCCGGACTCCTCCGGCCGAAGGTTGGACAGGGTCACCGAACTCAGCGCGGTGAAGGCGAGTCCTGAGCCGGCACCGAACAGCAGTGTGGGACCGAGTACACCGTTGAGGTAGCTTGTGGAGAGATCGACACGGGAAAGCCAGACCATGCCGCAGAAGACCATGGCCGCGCCCACGACGACGAACACGCGAGTGCCGACCCGTTCGAGGAACTGGGCGGCGATGGTGCCACCCGTCATGATGGCGAACGCCATGGGAAGAAAGGCGAATCCGGCGCGCAGCGGCCCGAAGTCGAGGCCGTTCTGCAGAAGCTGGGTCACGAAGAAGTTCATGCCGGCCATGGTGGCGGTGAGGGCGAGCAGGTCGAAGTACCCGGCTCCCCGGCTGCGGTTCTTGAAGATTCCCAAGGGGACGATCGGCTGGTCGGCCCGTGCTTCGACCACGATGAAACCGGCCAGCAGGATGACTGCCAGGGCCAGGGTGCCCTCGGTGACCCAGTTGCTCCACCCGTCCGAGGCCGCGTGGAGCAGGCCGTAGACGAGTGACGTCATCGCCGCGACCGACAGGAACGCGCCGGGGAGGTCGAAACGCCCCGGATGGCGTTCCGCCTCGTTGATGAACAGGGGCACCAGGAGGAGGACCGCGACCGAGATCGGGACGTTGATGAACATCACCCAACGCCAGGAGGCCCACTCGGTGAGCATGCCGCCGAGAATCAGCCCCAGGGCGAGGCTGGCCGCGTATGCCCCTGACACTGCGCCGAAGGCCCGGTTGCGGGTGGGTCCTTCCTCGAAGTTCGACGTGATCAGCGCGAGGGCGTTGGGCGCCGCGAACGCCGAGGCCGCTCCCTGGGCCGCTCGGGCGGCCAGCAGCCAGCCCGAGGACGGCGCGAGGCCGCCGAGCAGGGAAGCCACGCCGAAGATTCCGAGCGCGGCCATGAAGACCCGCCGCCGACCGAGGATGTCGCCGGCGCGGCCACCGAGCAGCAGCAGGCCGCCGAAGGCGATGGTGTAGGCACTGCTGACCCAGGCCAGGCTGGACGAGGAGAAATGCAGCGCCGAGCGGATGTGCGGCAGGGCGATGTTCACGACGGTGGCGTCCAGGCCGACGATGAACTGGCAGCACACGATGATCATCAGAGTGATCGTGGGATGGCCTGGTCTCCGGGCCCGGGGTGGACTCGACAGTACTGTTGATCCACTGGACATGCTGCTCTCCGCGGGTCCATAGTAGCGGGTGTCAGATAGTTCTAGTGAACGGCTGCGTCTACTATATCGGTGGGCGTCTGCCAGGGCAACCGGTCAGTGACGTCTCGATAGGGAAGTTGCCCAGTGGCACAGTCCTCCCCAGTGGCCGCCCCGGTGCGGAGTCGCCGGCGCGGAGAGGCGCTTGAGCAGGCGATCCTCGAGGCAGCCCATCAGATCCTGCGCGAGGACGGCTACTCGAAGCTGACCATGGAAGGCGTCGCGGCCGCCGCGGGTACGGGGAAGGCGGCGCTGTACCGGCGCTGGGCCGACAAGGACACGCTGGTGACCGCGGTCCTGCAGAGCGTGCTTCCGTCTCCCCAGCAGCTCCGGTTGACGGGAGATGTTCGCGAGGACCTGCTACTGATCATGTGCTGCATCCGGAACGCCATCGGCCTGACGAACGGGGCGGCGTTCGACATCGTGCGCCACGAGGGCCCAGGCTCGGGTGGGCTGGTGCACAAGGCGGTGGGGCAGCGGGTCCTCGATCCCTGCCGGCGCGAAATCCTGGCCGTTCTGACCCGTGGGATAGCCGAGGGCTCCGTCCGCCCGGGCACCGCGACACCGTTGATCGCCGACGTCGGTCCAGGGATGATCATTCAGCATGTGGTGGTCGTCGGGACGGACGTCCCGGAGCCGTTCGTCGTTTCCGTCGTGGACGAGGTTCTCCTGCCACTCATCCGGGCCTGACCGGCCGGCGGCAGGAGGGCTCCCCGCAGTCGGGCAGAGCCACGAACACCCTGCCCAGCAGCTTGATCCATGTCGACATCGCAGGGCTTGGGGACCTTGTCACCGAGCCGGCCCCCGGGCGGGCCGCCGCCCGCCACCGCGATTCCCGCTGACGTGCCGCGCACCCGGACGGGCTCAGGCCGTTGTCGGTGGCGTCCTCGCCATCGGGCGGCGCGCGGGGCCGGCCAGGTCAGACATCCGTCAGGCGGTCTCCGCGGCCTGGGCGACGACGGCCGGCTCCCGCGACGCGGAGCCAAGCAGCTCGGCGAACAGTTCGTACGAGCGCACCCGTTCGGCGGGGTCCTGGATCATCGTGTGCAGCATCAACTCGTCCAGCCCAGTGGCATCGACCAGTGCCTCGAGCTGCTGCTTGAGCTGCTCGGGGCTGCCGATGAGCTGCGGCCCGAGGACCTGCTGCATCATCGTGGCCTCGTCGGATGACACCGGTACCTGGATCTCGGCCGCCATGGCCGCGCTGGGGAAGGGCCGGTTGATCCCGCGCAGGCTCAGCGCGAAGGCCACCCCCAGCGGTCCCGCGAGGAACTCCGCGTGCTCCTGGGTGTCGGCCGCGATGCCGACGGCGGCGACCACCGCGTACGGCTGTGCGAACTGGGCCGACGGGCGGAAGCTGCGCCGGTAGATGTCCAGCGAGGCCACGGTCGCTGACGGGTTGAAATGATGGGCGAAGGCGTATCCCGCGCCGAGCCGACCCGCCAGCTGAGCGCTCTCCCCGCTGGAACCGAGCACCCACACAGGTACCTCGTTCTCATCGGCGGGCAGGGCCTGGATCCCCCCGTGGCCGCTGCCGGCCTGGGCCAGACCGAAGTAGTCGAGCAGTTCCTGGAGGTGGGCGGGGAACTCCGCGGCGGCGTTCGGGCCGGTCGCGCGGCGCAGAGCGCGGGCGGTGGCCGGATCGGTGCCGGGAGCCCGACCGATACCGAGATCGATGCGGCCGGGGTAAAGCGCCTCCAGGGTGCCGAACTGCTCGGCGACCACCAGCGGCGGGTGGTTGGGGAGCATGACCCCGCCGGAGCCGATCCGGAGTCGGCTGGTCCGTCCCGCCAGATGGCCGATCAGGATCGCGGGCGCGGTGGCGGCGACGCCCGGCTGATTGTGATGCTCCGCCACCCAGTAGCGGCGGTATCCGAGTCGCTCCACCGCGACGGCCAGATCCAGGGCACCACGAACCGATTCGGTCGCGGACGAGCCGTGCCATACAGGGACCGTGTCGAGTACGGACAGGGGTATTCCCTGGAAATTGCTCATTGTGGGTTCTCCGTTGTCTCATCAACAGATGTGCCGGCGCGCCGACGAGGGCACCGATGGCGGATGTGCTGCCGCCATGCCGACGTTGAATCACGAGCCAGGTCCTCGCAAGGGTATGGAGAATGACATCACTGCGCAACCAGGCAGATCAGGAGGGGGTCGGCCGGAATCGGGAAGACTCCTGCCTGTCGAACCGGTTCGAGACGGTCGACGAGCGCGTGTCCTGCCTTGGTCGCATAGGTCAGGTGGACCGCGACCTGCGCGTTCTCTATCCGTCCCGCGGTACCGGTGTACTTGCGTAGGGGGTGTCATCCGCGCCGAGTACAGCGCCTCGGTCGGCGGCTCGTGAAGCTCGGGCGCCGTCGGCCGGGGATGGCTCCTCGCGCCCGGCGCGGGCCACGACGGGACGTGGGGCGGCGGTCTCGCCACCGCCGCCCAGCCCGATCCCTTCCGGGAACCACGCGCTCCACTGGGATCACGTTCCGTATAAATTCTGATACATAGGGTGAGATTGGCGCGGGTACACGTACGGCTACAGAGAACACATGGTTGCATGCGGTGAGAAACCACAATTTGCCGACGAACTTAGTGGGATCTTGCTAGATTCCGGAGGGTGACTCCACTACCGACCCTCTCGATCGTGTGAGCAGGCGACTCGGCTCCCTCGGGCGCCGCGCTCTGGTGCCGTTCCTGCTGCTCCTCGCCTGGCAGCTTCTCGCCAGCGGGGGAGCGATCGACGAGCGGCTGTTCTCGTCACCCGCCCACACCGCTCACGCTCTGTGGATGCTGACGACGAACGGCACTCTCGCGAGCAACGTCCTCGTGTCCCTGCGGCGGTCGGCGATCGGCCTGCTTCTGGGAGTGTCCACCGCCGTGGCGCTCGCGACCGTCTCAGGGTTGTGGCGGCTCGGGGAAGAGCTTGTGGACTCCACCATCCAGATGGTCCGTACCGTGCCCGTGTTCGCGCTGACCTCGGTCTTCGTGGTCTGGTTCGGTCTCGGGGAGCTGTCCAAGGAGCTCCTCATCGCCATGGCCTGCTTCTTCCCGGTGTACCTGAACGTCCACGGCGGCATCCGCAACGTGGACCGCCGGCTGGTGGAGATGGNCGTCGCGATGGGCAAGGGCCGACGGCAGATCATCCGCCACGTCGTGCTGCCGGGCGCGATGCCGCAGACGCTCGTCGGGCTTCGCTACTCGTTGTCGATCTCGGTGCTCGCGCTCGTCGTCGCCGAGACGTTGAACACCACGAGCGGCCTCGGGTACCTGATGGCCAACGCCCAGCAGTACCTCGACACCGACGTCATCTTCGCCTGCGTGGTCGTGTACTGCCTGATGGGAATCACCGCGGACCTCGTCGTTCGCGTCCTGGAGTGGCGGACGCTGGCCTGGCGGACGGGAGTCGGCAACCGATGACCTCATCGACGACGCTACGTCAGGAATCCGTGCGCGAGACGCGGGCCCCCGTCGAGGTCCGCGGCCTGCATCGCGCCTATGGCGCCCGTCAGGTGATCCGGGGCCTCGACCTGCGCGTGCAGGCGGGTGAGTTCCTGTGCCTGCTCGGCCCGAGCGGCTGCGGGAAGACGACGCTGCTGCGCACCCTGGCCGGGCTGGACGCCGCGGACGCCGGCGAGGTCGATGTGCCCACGCAGGTCGCCATCGTGTTCCAGGAGCCGCGGCTGCTGCCGTGGAAGCGGGTCGACTTCAACGTCCGGTTCGGCGTGGCGGGCACTCGCGGTGCTCGCGCGCAGGCGTTGGCCGCACTCGAGGAGGTCGGGCTCGCGGATCACGCCGACGCCTGGCCCGGGACGCTCTCGGGCGGGCAGGCGCAGCGCGTCGCGCTCGCCAGGGCGCTCGTTCGCGAGCCCCACCTGCTGCTCCTCGACGAACCGTTCGCCGCGCTCGACGCCCTCACCCGGATCCGTATGCAGGCGCTCGTCCGCGAACTCGTGGACCGCCACCGCCCGGCCACCGTGCTCGTCACGCACGACGTCGAGGAGGCGATTCTCCTCGGCGACAGGGTGCTCGTCATGGCCGAGGGGCGCATCGTGCGGGACTCGGACACCACGGGCATCACCCGTGACGCGGCGGACGCCGTCGCGCTCGACGTGCTGCGGCGCGACCTCCTGCGGGAGCTCGGCGTCGGCGGCTGAAGCTCGGCTGTCACCACCAACATCCACATCAGGAACTAGCGAAACCGGAGAAGCGTGATGCTCTCGGCCGCTCCCGTACGGCGAGCGATCGCCCTGGTCGGACTCGTCGCCGCGTTCGCGCTCGCCGCGGGCTGTGGGTCCAGCGGCGGGACACCGCCGTCGTCAGCCGCGGCCACAGTCCAACCGGCGCCGACGACCGATCTCGGCGGTGTCACGCTCAGAGTGGCCAACGGCGCGCCGTGGCAGTCGCAGCTGACCGCCGCCGGCCTCGCGAACACGCCATACCAGGTGAAGCCGGTCGCGGCCCCGACCGCCAAGGACATCGCCGCGGCCTTCGCGTCGGAGCGGGCGGACGTCATCATCTTCAGCGACGTCGCGTTCGCGGGATACGCCGCCGCCGACCTGCCGGTCAGCATCGTTCATGCCATCCAGCGGCCCACGAACGTCTGCGGCGTCATCGTTCCGAAGGACTCCACGATCACCAGCATCGCGCAGCTGCGGGGCAAGACCGTCGGCAACGGGGTCGGGCAGGCATCAGAGCTCGTCGCCATCCGCGCGTTCCAGCGCGTGGGTCTCGACTTCGGCAAGGACGTCCACCGTGTGGACCTCACGTCGCCGGCCGATGTGCAGGCCGCGTTCCTCAGCGGGCGCGTGGATGCGCTGGCCGCCTGCACACCCCCGGCCGCCTCGCTCGTTCAGGAGGGCCGCGCGCGGTGGCTCGCCAACGGCGACAACGGGCTGTGGGACGCCCATCTCTTCTGGGGCCTTTCCCACAAGGTCCTGAACGACCCGCGGAAGCTGGGCGCCGCCCTCGACTACATCCGACGCGTGGACCGATCGTTCGTCTGGGGCAACACCCATAACGACGAACTGGTGGCCGCGCAGGCGAAGACCCTGGGCATACCGGTCGCGCAGGCGAAGCTGGCCTACGCCGGACGGACGTACGGCATCCCGATCACAGGGCAGGTCGTCCAGAGCCTTCAGGCGACCTACGACTCGCTGGCCACCCTGGGCCGGATACCCGCCGACAAGAAGGTGGCCGGTCTGTTCACCGAGCGTTTCAACCCGAATCTCCAGGCCTGACGGCGACACCGACCACCAGGGAGAAGAGCTGATGACGACGCCAGCCGGTCGACACGACGACCTCGAACGCAGCCTGCGGGAACTTCTCGACAAGCAGGCCATCCGCGAGGTGTGCCTCATCTATGCGCGCGCGACCGAGCGCCGCGACGCCGAGGCCCTTGCCACCGTCTTTCACGACGACGCGATCTACGAGCATTTTCAGGCGCCCCCCGCCAGAGCCAACGGGAGCGCACGCGAGTTTGCGGACAAGATGGTGGCGGAGATGCGGGCCGCACCGATCAAGGTCAAGGGCCTGATGATCCCCAGCACGCTGGTCGAGCTGGAGGGCGACGTGGCGTTCGCCGAGTCGCTCGGGCTCAGTCTCAATCCGATGGAAATCAACGGCGAGCAGGTGACCTATCTGCGAACCCTGCGTTACCTCGATCGCTTCGAGCGTCGCGACGGAGAGTGGCGCATCGCCCATCGCATCGTTCTGCACGGGGGATACGAGCGCTTCGAGGCGGCGGCGCCGTCGCCGTTCGTGGAACACTTCGCCCCCGGGGGGCAGAGTCTCTCCCACCCCGACGACCTGCTCTACCAGATGCGGGAACGGCTGCGTCCCGAGGCCGTACCCACCGCCGGTGTCTGATCGGGGAAGGTCCACCCCGACAGCCGACGTCGGCGGTCCGCACGTGGTGCCCGTCCGTCGTCACCTTGAGGAGGCCAGGCGGAGAGTACTCCCCGGTATTCTCTAGGCATGCGCGTCGATGCCCGCCGCAACCGCGAGCGGCTGCTCACCGTTGCCGGCGTCCACTTCGCCGAGCACGGGACGGGCGCCTCGCTGGAGAACATCGCGCAGGACGCCGGCGTGGGGATCGGCACGCTCTACCGTCACTTCGAGACCCGCCAGATGCTCATCGAGGCGATGCTGCAGACCAGCTTCGAACGCCTGGTGGAACGGGGCAACGAGCTGGCGGGCAGCTCCACCCCGGTCGACGAGTTGACGCAGTGGTCTCGATGGCTCATCGCGGCGGCGATGTCCTACCCGAACATGGCCGCGTGGACAGCCAGGATCATTCACAGTTCGGCGACGCTGGGGGCGGTGTGTGCCGAGCTCACCAGCATCACCGAGCGGTTGCTGGCACGCGCCCGCGCGGCCGGTACCGTTCGGCCCGACACCCGAGCGGATGATCTCGTGAGTCTCGTCAACGCCGTCGCCTGGGCGGCGCAGCAGCCGCCGGTAGATACCGAGCGTGCCGAGCGTCTGCTCGGCGTGCTGCTTGACGGACTACTTGCTCGTTAGCTCCACCGCGCCCACGGTGGTCGGACTGGCCGGCGCCGGGATCGGCAGGCGCGGACGTCACGACGGCGAGCCGGCCCCGATCCACGCCTCGCGGTGTCGGTCATCGCCGTCGATCGCGGGAGAACACGGTCCGGGCCATCTCGGAGACGGCGCCCGATCGCGACTCACCCCTGCAGGCGCGAGGCATCCTGGAGTGGAGATCGAGGCCCTCGTCGGCCTGAAGAATCGCCTGCTGCAGATCCCGCAGCGGTCGACTGGGTTCCAGGCCGAGGTCCCGGTGGAAGATATCCCGGACGGTCTGGTAAACCTGGAGGGCTTCCACCTGTCGGCCCGACCGGTAGAGCGCCAGCATCAGCCGGTGGTGAAAAGTCTCGCGCAGCGGATGGTCGTTCGTGAGGGCGATCAGCCGACGGACCAGTTCGGGGTGGCGACCCAGCGCCAGATCCGCGTCGAGGGAGAGCTCGATGCACTCCAGCCGGGTCTCCTCGAGCCATCCCAGGAATCCGCTCACGATCGGGCCGGCCTTCAGATCGCCGAGGGCGGGACCGCGCCACAGGCCGAGGGCAGCCGTCAGACATCGTGAGGCCTGCGCATAGCTGCCCTCGGCAAGGTGTCTCTTCCCCTCCTGAACTCTCCGCTCGAACAGGGTGAGATCGAGATCGTCCGGCTCCATCTGCAGCAGGTAGCCCGGATGTCGGGTGACGATCGGGTTCTTCGTCTCGGCCGGCAGAGCGAGTATCTTGCGCAGATTCGAGACATACACGTGCATCGAGGCGATCGCCCGCCGCGGCGGGTCGTCGCCCCACAGTTCGGTCGTCAGCTGGCTGAGGGAGACCACATGGTTTGCTCGGACCAGGAAGACAGCGAGCATGATCTCGACCTTGCGCGCACTGATCATGATCTCGCGGTCTCCGTCAAGTATCCGGAGAGGTCCGAGGACGGAGTACCTCACTGCGCCTCCTCAAGCACCACGATTCACGGAAACGGCGGCTACCGAGCCACGGTGGTTCCACGGTCTCAGAAGAAGATATCTTAGATGTTGCTCCCGAGCTTCACGAAGTCAGCCGTCCGATAATTCCTCAGGAAATAGTTGCGGGAACACCGAACCAGGCCGCGAGGGCCTGTCGGAGGCTCTCGGGATCACCGGTCGGATCGGCATGGACTACGTATCCGTCCGGGCGTACCAGCAGCACCGCGGCCGCTACACCCGCGGGTCGCGGCATGATCGTGGGATCAACCCGGCCCTCCCAGTCGGCCGCGGTCGCCTTCGGCGACTCCTCTTCCTCCCAGCTGAGCAGGAGACCACGGCCCTCGAACAGCGGCGAGACACCCCCGTTCGCCGCCGTGGCGCTTGCCACCACGTCGTCGGGAACAGTCCTGCCCAACAGAGAGGACTCCCCGGGATCGGTACCGAAGACCGTAACGTCATAACGGATTCCGACGCCGGTCACCATGTCGGTGAGATACCGGTTGACGGCCTCGAGACGCACCAGCTCGCCGAGCAGGCCCCGCAGCGGCTCCAGTCGGTCGAGCGGGTGCAGCAGGGCATCTTGGGCCCGGGTGTTCCAGCAGACCCGAGCACCCACTGGGCGACGCTCCGCCTCGTAGGTGTCCAGCAGCCCGGGCGTCGCCCATCCGTTCACCTGGGCGGCGAGCTTCCAGCCGAGGTTGAGTGCGTCCTGAATCCCGGTGTTGAGACCCTGCCCACTGACCGGAAAATGGATATGACAGGAGTCGCCGGCCAGCAGGACTCGGCCCTCACGATAGCTGTCGGCCAGGCGGGTGGCATTACCGAAGCGAGACAGCCACCGTATCTCTCCCGTGTTCAGGATCCCGAGCTCCGAACCGGAGACCCGTTTGAACTTCTCCTGGAACTCCTGCACGGTCGGTTCCACGCCGTCGCGGCTGCCCTCGACGCCCAGCTCCAGGGCGGTCACCCGATAGAGCTCCGGGCCCAGCGGGACCACGGCGAACATGCCGTTCTGGTTCAGCGTAGGGCTGACGAATCCCTGCTTGTCGGCAGTGATCACGTCCGCGGTGAGGCCGTTCGCCGTCGACGACGTCCCCGGAAACCCGATACCGGCAAGTTTCCGGACCGTGCTGCCGCCGCCGTCGCAGCCCACCACGTAGTCCGCCCGGAGCTGGTAGACGGTGCCGTCCTCCTGCTCGACGGTNACGTCGACGCCGTCCTGGTCCTGCCGAAGCCCGACCACCGTCTGACCCCGACGGATGTCCGCACCGAGCGAGGCGGCACGTTCCTCGAGCCTGCGCTCGATGTCACGCTGCGGGACCAGCAGGGGCAGAAGTGACGGGTCGATGTAGTCCTGGATCTCGATGAGACCGAAGTTGTAGGACGGCACCGGTGGGTAGCCCTCGAACCAGTGCAGCCCGCGCTGCTCGAAGACCTGAGCGGACCGGGCATGCAATGTCAGCGAGCGTGAGTACCCGGACGGCTCGGCGAAACGCTCCAGAAGAATAGTGGGCACCTTGTGCAGCCTGAGTTCACTGGCAAGCATGAAACCAGTAGGTCCGCCACCGACAACGACTACGTTCCCGCTCAAGTCAACCTCTCATCCTCGGATAACGAGGTCCGACCCGCCACTGTCGGGCTCGGTGCCTCCTCCGCCATCCGTCATCGACCCTGGTCAGATCCCGGTGAAACGCGGCCCGTTGAGCCAGTGAAAGTCGATTGTCTACCAGACGACCGGAAGGCCGGTGAGTCCGACGCCATAGCTTCCCTCGGACCACGGTAGCTCGGCCGGCGGAACCGCCAGTCGCAGGTTCGGGAAACGGTCGAGCAGTGCATTCAGCGTCAGCTCCAGCTCGACCCGAGCGAGATGAACGCCCAGGCAGTAGTGCCGACCGGCACCGAACTGCATCGTCGAATGCGTCTTCGGCCGGTCGAACCTGATCTGCTCGGGATCGGGAAAGACCGCCGGGTCGTGCCCGGCCGCGACCAGGGGCGTGAAGACTCCCTGCCCGGCCCGGATGACTCCGGATCCCGAGGTCAGCTCGACGTCCGCAGTGGCCAGCCGAATGAGACCGGTGGTGCCGCCGCCCGGCGGATTGTGCCGCAGAAGCTCCTCGATCGCCGCCGGCACCAGTGACCGGTCGGCGAGCAACGCCGCCCAGTGCTGCCGCTGGGACAGCAGGCTGAACAACGACCGGCTGATGGCATTGGCGATGGTTTCGTTCCCACCAATAATCAGCATCCGGATCATCGAGATGAGTTCGTTCTCGGAAAGTCGATCCTCAACGTCGTGGGCGTTGATGATGTGATCGATCAAACTGTCTCCCGGCTCTGCCCGCTTCCGCTCGACCAGGGCCCGCGCGTAATCCGAGAAGTCGTTCGCGGCGCGGTCCAGGTCCTCGCGGGGCAACGCGAAGGAAAGCCACGCGGAGACCCATTCAAGAAGCTGCTCGCCGTCCTCCTCGGGCACACCGAGAATCTGCGATATGAACCGTGTCGGCAGCAGTCGGGCGAACGTCATGAGATCGGCTGGATGGCCCCCGCTCTCCACGTCGTCGAGCAGCCGGTCGATAATCTTGGAGATCTCCGGACGAGCCTGTTCCGCCCGTCGGGGAGTGAACGCGGAGGCAACGATCCGGCGAAGCCTAAGGTGATCTTCGCCATGCATGTTGAGCAGGATCGTCGGATCCTCCAGCAGGAGCATGTTGTGGAACAGCCGCGGCGCGTCCGGGGACGACAGATCCCGGGTGAAGTTTTTGTCATCCGACATGATCTGCTGGATGTCGGCGTGCCTGACGGCGACAAGCGCGGGATCGCCGGTGGGCAGGACGACCTCGCTCAGCGGACATTCCGACCGTCGGCGAGCAAATTCCGGTGGTGCCGTGGCCATAGGCCCGTCCGGGAACGGGAATGGCATCGGGGCGCCTGACGCCCCTGAAGAGTCAGACATTCAGAACTCCTCTGCGCCGAACGTTGCAACCAGCTGACACAGAGAAATTAGGAGGGCTGTCTTGGGTCTCGCTAAAGCGGCGCTCACTGACGATCCATCGGCTCGGCGGAGCGGGCCGCCGGCCGCCGACTGCCGACCACCAGCCGCACGCAGGCGCGGCTGCCGTCGCAACGAGCCGGGACAGGCAGCTCGTCGGTCCGCACCCGGGTGACGCGCCGCAGTGGCCCGTCGACGACCTGAGGGGGACTCAGCGTAGTGCGCGGTTCCGACCGCCCTCCCGGCGGGTGGGGGACCACGGGCATGTGGCTTGAGCAGGCCCGGAAGACGATAAACAGCCGCGATGCGCGGCAGGTTCGAGGAGTTCGCCGCGGACTTCTCGTCGGCGGTGGCCGGGTCACAGGCTCGCGGGACGTGGGCGATGCCGTGCTCCGGTTGCTCCTGGCTGGCGCCAGCCGGGACATCGTTGACGGCCTCGATGTGGAGGAGATCTCCCGCGAGGAGCTTGGCCAAGGCCGTGACAGCACGATGGTGCCATCACTGCGGCGGTGGAGACCGGGCCGAGAATCGTCCCTGCCTCACGAGCGCGCCCAGCGAGTGTCGTCCTGCAAAGACGGGCTGTTCAGGTGGCTGACGCGGCGACCATGCGAAAGCTGGCAACGGCTCGGCCACGCGACCGTGAGTACCAGTCGCCGGCCATGGTCTGGCTGACGATGCGAGCCCGGTACTCGCCATCAAGGTCGATGGAACGCGGCCCCCTGCTGGCATATCCCTCCTCGGTCCAGACGATATCCACCTGGTTATTTGACGTGAGCTCAACCCGGCCGGTCACCTTGGTACGCGGCTGGCTGCCGGGGTAGCTCATGACGGCAGTGAACGTGTTGTCCTGCCACTCATCGATCAGGAGCTCGAGTGAATTCCATGCCGCTCACGCCGCTGATTCCATGCACGGCGGGACTGCTGCGTCGTCCGGCTCCTTGATCGAGCAGGGGAATCTCGTCCCTCTCCGTGCGGAAGAACCGTTCGGTGTAGGCGTTCGCCGGCGGAGTCCGGGGTGGACGGCGCCGGCAGTCGGACACTCCCGGTGGTGGGCGGGATCCGCCAAGCGGCGAAGACACGGCTCGTGGCACCGGACGCAACAGATCTCCGCGATCGCACTCGGCTCCGTCGCGAAACATCCGAGTTCACGAAATCCGCAACACCAAGATCCCGCTTAGAATCCGATCGGTCGATTCGGACTACCTATTTGACATCGCTGGTCGGGTGTGGCCACAATCTTGATGAAATTCGTCGGCGGAGAATCCCTTGGAGATTCATGGGCTGTTGACGACCCGACCAATTAGGTTACCGGTGCGTGCTGTCTCACCGGTCCAGTTCTTTCCTCGGCACGCGATCGGTCCGGCAGCGGCGACCGGTCCCGCAGGACCGGGTCGGGACGAACATGTACGCGTAGACAAGGAGCTGCCGATATGGCCACCGCCTCGACCTCGAACCCGGCCAGCGGGCGGCGCTCGCCGCTGCTGGTGGCCTTCGACGCCGCACGCCAGGCGGATCCCTACCCCACCTACCGGGCCATCCGCGAGGCTGACCCGTTGGCCGGGTATGACATGGCGGGCCACCGGGTGACCCTGGTGACCCGACACGGCGACACCGCCGCCGTGCTCCAGGACCCCGCCTTCGGGCACGGTTACAAGGAGAACATCAGTCCTTTCCGTCCCGACGGCGACGCCGATGACGGGCTGGAGTCGCTCCTGCGGTCCGATCCGCCAGATCACACGCGGCTACGTCGACTGGTCAGCAGGACGTTCACTCCCGGCACCCTCGCCGAGCTTGCCCCCGACATCACGTCCTTCGTCACCGGGCTGCTGGACGCGGCGCTGGAGGCCGGTGAGATCGACGCGATCAGCGCACTGGCCCGGCCTGTGCCGACCCGCATGATATGTCGGCTGCTCGGCGTCCCGGCCGCGGACGAAAAGATATTCGGGGAATGGGCGGAGACGCTGATTCGCGGCATCGATCCGGACTTTCTGCTGACTCCCGATGAAATCACCGGGCGCCGTCGGGCGGCCCGGGAACTGGATGCCTATTTCCGGGACCTCATCGCGCGCGTCCGGGTCAGGCCGGGCACCGATCTCGTCAGCCAGCTCGTCGCGATCCACCTCGGGGAGGACGCGCTGACCGAAAGCGAGGTCCTCGCGCTCTGCGCCGTGCTGTTGGTGGCCGGGCACGAGACGACGGTCAACCTTATCGGCGGCGGAGTCCTCGCCCTCGTGCAGCACCCCGACCAGCTGGCACTGCTGCGCGCGGACCCCGGTCTCGTCCCCGCTGCGGTCGAGGAGATGCTGCGGCACGACTGTCCGGTTCAGTTCATCCCGCGGACGGCGTTGCGTGACACCGAGGTCGGTGGACGGGAGTTCCGCCGAGGTGAGGGCGCCATGCTGCTCGTCGGTTCGGCGAACCGTGATCCGGACGCGTTCGACGAGCCCGACCGTTTCCTGGTCGCCCGCTACGCGGGACCCACTCCGGCCGCGCGCCACTTCGGGTTCGGGACAGGTATCCACTACTGCCTCGGCGCCCCCCTGGCCCGCATGGAGGCGGAGATCATCTTTCGTCTGCTCCTCGAGCGCACCAGCGAGCTCGCTCTGATCGGGAGCACGCCGACATACCGAAACCAGAGCATCATCCGCGGGCTGCAGACGCTCCCCCTTCGGCTCGCCGCCTGACAGCGAGGAGGTAGGCGACGTCCCGATGGGACAAGGCCCCGGATGGGACAAGGCATAGCGTCGGGCACCACCGCACCGCCAGGTCGTCGGGTGTCGGACAGGGCGGGAGGTCGCGGGCGGCGGGCAGCTTACAGTCCGCGGGTCGGGTCACGTGTCGACTCGGCGGGACCTGGCCGGGAGGCGGACGTGTGGGCAGGCAGGACGGGTCGGCGAGAGGCCGGCGTGCGCTGGTGGGCGGCCGTCTTCGTGGCGGCGTCGGTGACGGCGCTCGCGGGCTGTGCCAGCGAGGGGCGGACTGGCGCGCAGGCGGCTGTGACGACGCCGCCGGCTGTGACGACGCCGGCTGTGTCCACCGCAAGGACGGTCCCGACGGCGACGACGGTCCCGACCGCGACGACGGTTTCGGCCGCGGGGACAGGCGCCGGGGCGGGAAGCTCGGGGGCGGCCGGCGCGCGCGGCGGCCCGGTGACTCGGCTGGTCAACCTGGCCCCGGTCGACCGCCGCGGACAACCGGCGAGGGGCTGGACCGTCGACGGGCGCGATGATGATCCGGACGCGCCGATCGACTGCGGCGACACCAGCCAGGCGTACCCGTCACCGGCCGCCGTCAGCGGCGACATCTACCTCTGTTCGCCCAGCGCCGCCGCCGCCGATGCCTGCTGGCCGACACCCCAGGCCCGCCGGATGCTCTGCCTGCGCGACCCCTACTCGGCCACGCTCACCGCGCTCACGGCCCAGTCGCTCGTCGCCAGAGTCTCCCCGCCCAGGAACCCCGTCCCGTTCGGCCTGGTCTTGGCCAACGGGGACCGCTGCCGGCTGCGCGACGGCGGCGCCTGGGGATCCCCGGAGAACCATCCGGGCTATGTCGGCTACTACTCCTGCGGCCCGCGCGACATCGTGTGGGCGTCTCAGAACTCGCCCACCGGCGGCATCGACAGGACCAGCAGACGTTGGACCGTCCTGGTCGGAGACGTCACCGGCCCCCTGGCCACCGTCCCCGTCACTGCGGCCGACTTCGTCACCACCGCCCCCTGAACGGCCCTCTGGCCGGCGAATGGCCGGCGAACCTTCACGTGGGTCTCGTCGAGGGACCACCTGTCTCCAGGTCGGTGGGAGAGCTGGTCCCGGATGCGCGAGCGCCAGGCGCGACCGGCTCTCTCGATCACAAGGTCGTCGTCACCGTCCGGACTCATGCTGCCGAGCAGNGCGAGCGGCTGCGGCCCCGGCGGCCGTGGAAGGGCCTGAGTCCATCAGCGGCCGCGGCTGNCCGGGCGCTGGTCCTGCTGACGCTGGTTCTGCTGACACTGGTTCTGCTGGCGCTGGGCCCGTAGGCGCTGTGGCCACTGGCGTGGCGGCGGTCCGGGGTCGTCGTTCCGGGGCGGTGGTGGCGATGAGGGCGAGCCCTGCTGCGGCGAGTACGGCGGCCGTGGCCGGAATCGTGGCCGCCCCGGCCGCGTCGAGGGTCACGCCGCCGAGCGCGGCGCCGAGGGCGCTGCCGAGGTAGATCGCCGATCCGTTGAGCCCGAGGGCGACGGTGGCGACGTCCGGGGCGACGACGAACAGCCGGTGCTGCTGCGGCGTGATCGACAGTCCCTGGAAGGCGCCGACGGCGAGCAGGACGGCCAGCGCCGCGCCGTACTCCTCGCGGGCCGGCACCAGCACGGCGAACGACGCGGCGAGCCCGGCGACGGCGACCAGCAGCACTCCCAGCGCGCCGCGACCGTCGACCAGGCGTCCCACCAGCCGGTTTCCGGTCAGGCTGCCCAGCCCGAACGCGAGCAGTATCACCACGAGCCGGCCATCGGTGTCGGCCATGCCCAGGACGACCGGCAGATAGGAGATCAGCAGGATTGGCGGCGCGACCACCGCGACCGTCGCGAGCAGAACCAGGAGTACCGCGGGCCGGGTCAGCACGCCCAGCCGGGCGCGCATGTTCGTCGGTGGGACGTGGGCCCGGGGCAGCAGGGGCACGCAGAACGCGGTGAGCGCCGCGAGTGCCGTGATGACCCACAGCACCGCTCGCCAGCCGAACCACTGCCCGGCCAGGACGCCGAAGGGCACCCCGAGCACCGTCGAGAGCGAGGTCCCCGCGGTGACGGCGGCCAGCGCGCGGCCGCGCCGCCGGCCGTCGGCGAGCATGCCGGCCATGACGTAGTGCAACGTTCCTCAAGGCCGGGGTAGATCGGGTGGGTCGGGGTATCACCGTGTTTTGGTGAGGAGCACGTCATGCCGACTTTCCTGTCCGCGCGGCTCCCGGGTGATCCGGCCGAGGAGCAGAAGATCTGCCAGCTGGCTGGGGCCCGGCACGCTCCGGCCGACTGGATCCTGCGTGCCCGGATCATCATGGCCAGCTGGTCGGGCAACCACGTCCCCCAGATCGCCGCCGCGGTGGGCTGCCACCCCAAGACGGTGCGCCTGTGGCTGCACCGGTTCAACACCGACGGCCTGGACGGGCTGGCCGACCAGCCGATCCCCGGACGCCCACGGCGGATCACCGAGAC
>NZ_LJPA01000055.1:0-29753 GCF_001414035.1 Frankia sp. ACN1ag
ATCCACCACCGGACGGACCCTCACCATCCACCCCCAGCACACCCAGCTGGCCGCCGCCCGCCGCGAGGCCACCAACCCGGCATGGCAGGACGAGTACCGCCGCTGGCGTCCCCCGGTAGAACGCGGAATCGCCTGGCTGGTAGCCCACGGCAACCGCCGCGTGCCCTACCGCGGCGTGACCCGCAACGACNCCTGGCTCCNCCNCCGCGCCGCCGCNCTCANCCTCCGCCGGCTGATCAACCTCGGACTCACCCACACCAGCACCAACGGCTGGACCCTGACCGCCGCACCCCCTTAAACCACGGCCATCCACCCCCACCAGCACCCCGCAAGATTTTCAGTGATCTTCTAGGCGGAGCGTCGCTCGGGCCGTCCACGCCAGCGTTCGGCGTGGACGGCGTCGGCCAGGGGACGCCGTCGCGCCCAGCCGTGACGTTCCAGGTCGGGGGTGTCCTCGAGGTGGGTCACGGGGCCGACGCACAGCCAGGCGACCGGGCGGATCCCGACGGGGATGCCGAGCAGCTCCCGGACGAACGGCTCCCGGTAGAACGACACCCAGCCGACCCCGAGGCCCTCGGCGGTCGCGGCGAGCCACAGGTTCTCGATGGCCAGGCACACCGAGTACAGGCCCGCGTCGGCGATGGCGTGCCGCCCGAGGACCGCCGGTTCCCCGCGCGCCGGATCGTAGGTGATGACCAGCGACATCGACGCGGCCAGGATGCCGTCGATCCGGATCCCGGCGAAACGCTCGGCCCGCTCCCCGGCCAGGGTCCCGGCGAACACCGCCCGTTCGTGCTGGACGTGCGCGTGGAAGGCCCGACGCGTCCCGTCGTCGGTGACGCGGATGAAGTCCCAGGGCTGGCTGAGCCCGACACTCGGCGCGGCGTGGGCGGCGGCGAGGACACGCCCGAGGACGTCGGCGGGGATCGGCGCCCCGGTGAACTGGCCGCGCACGTCGCGCCGACGGTGGATCGCGTCGTACAGGGCGTCGGCACCCAGGCCGGTCGCGGGGCCCGATCGGGCCATCGGGTCGGCCCAGGCTGCCGGGTCGGCCCAGGCTGCCGGGTCGGGCCGGACTGCCGGGTCGGGCCGGACTGCCGAGTCGGGCCGAGCTGCCGGGTCGGGCCGAGCTGCCGGGTCAGACGAGGTGACGGCGTCCAGCCGGGGAGTGGTTCCGGCGTCACGATGGTGGTGTGGCAAGGCAGGCTCCCGCTGTCGGCCGCCCGGGTGGGCGGCGTGGCGGCGGGGCCGGTCTTCGGACTCCCGGATCGACGCCGGACCGTCCGCCTTCCCAGGCCGGTGGCCCAGTGGCTGCGTGGCACGCGTGGACGGCGACTTCCCGGTTACCGCGGCGGGCCCGTGCCGGACTCGCACCGGCTTCCCGATTCTCCCCGGTCACCCGGGGCACCCCGCAATTGTTGCCATCGCGGACGCTACCAGCCCGGCGCGGGCATCCCCCACCATCGCCGAGCACGGGCGCCACCGGGACCGCCCGCGATCCGGCTCAGACCAGCGCGGCGGGGCATCCCGGACCGAAGCCCGGTGCGGCGGATTGTGCGCCGCCGCGACGATGGCCACGTGCAGGGCGACGTCGGCGTCGACGAAGGCCACATCGTCCCCGCCGGCCGCGGCGGCGCGGCGATCCGCGAGCGCCGCGCGCAGGGCGGCCAGGTCGGCGGTAGCCTCCGCCCCGCCCGGCGGGTCAGGGACCGAGGCGCCACAGGCGGCGGTAGTAGGCGGTGCGGTCGTCGTCCGGGGCAACGCCGTACGCGTCGAGCAGGACCGTCTCCCAGCCGGGGCCGTAGTTCCACACGGTGCTCCAGGTCGCCACGGCGAGGTCGGCCCAACGGTCCGCCACGCCGAGAGCGCCGAGATCCACGTGCCCCGAGCAGGTTCCATCATCGGTGAGCAGGGTGTTGGGCACGCACGCATCGCCATGGCAGACGACGAGCAGGTCGGGCGGCGGCGGATCGCCAAGATCGTCGACGAGGCGCCGCTGCGCCGGCGTGGTCGCCACCGCGGCCGCCGCGGCCCGCCGGTCCGACACCGACCAGGAGAACGGGCAGCCCGCGACGGGCAGCGCGTCGTGCAGCGCGCGCAGCCCCACGCCGACCGCCCGCACGGCGCGCCCCGGGTCGGCCAGCCACCGTGCCTCGACGGCGTTGCGGCCCGGTAGTCCCGCCGTGAGCAGCCAGCTCCCCGCGCCGTCCCCGCCCTGGTCCAGCACCGTGGGCACGGCGGTGAACGGCGCCGCCCACGCCAGGCGGACCGCCTCGGCCGCGAGATCCCGGCCGCTGCCGGCCGGTGCCCACTTGAGGAACCGGCGTTCGGGCGCGCCGACGAGCTCGAACGTCAGCCCACCGAAGGCGTTGCGCCAGACGGGTCGCACCTCGACACCGGCGGCCACGGCCACGACCGCAGCCGGGATCGCCGTCCCCTCCTCGACCGCCCCTCCCAGCACGGGGCCGTCATCGCCGACCATGCACCGCCTCCGCCGCCGAGTAGTGGACCACGGGAACATCATCCTCCGGCCCGAGTGCGAGGAAGGCCCGGGAGGATCCCGGTACGCTGAGGCCGGCGAGACCATGCCTGCCGTGCCGGTTCAGGGGAGGTGCGTCATGTCCGCGGAGATGATTGCGCCCGCGTGGATGCACGAGCAGATCTCGGCGGAGGAGTACGACTCCTGGTCCGAGGAGCAGTGCGCGGGCGTCGAGATCGTGGACGGGATGGTCGTCGTGAGTCCCAGTGCCACGAAGCGGCACAACCGGCTGGCCCGGATCGTCGCGAACGCTCTGGACGCGGCCGCGGGGCCGGACTGGAACGCCGACACGGACTTCGACGTCCGCCTGCAGGACGTGCCGCTCACCAACCGCCGTCCGGATGTCGTGGTGTATCGCGCGGACACGATCGACGTCACNCCCACTCGTCCGGAGCACGTGCTGCTGGTGGTGGAGATCGTCTCGCCGGGTTCGGAGACCACCGACCGGATCGTGAAGGTCGAGCAGTACGCCCGGGCCGGCATCGCCTTCTACTGGCGGATCGAGCAGGCCGCCACCGGCGTTCCGCTGGTGTACACCCATGTCCTCGATCCCGCGACCAGGGCCTACCGGGATGGAGACGTGTTCACCAACGTGGTCAGGGCCTCGGCTCCCTTCGCGGTGGAGATCAACCTGGGTCAGATCTGACCCGATCGTGCTGAGCCGCGCCGCTCAGGCGGCTCCCTGCGGCCCGAAGGCGGCAACGAGGCTCTGGACGCAGGCCGGGGCCTTCGCCGTGAAGACCACGAGGCAGCCGCAGGCGTTCAGCGGCGGGTCGAGCCGGAGGACCGACGCCTTCGAGATCCCGGCGTCGAGGCCGGCGGCGACCTCGACGTCGGCGTAGATCAGCGCCCACGCGGGCGGTCCGTTTCCGATCTCGACGAGGGTGTCCGCCGCGTCGCAGCTCGGGCGACCCAGGCGCGGTTCGAAGCCCTCGGCCCGACATGCGTCGAGAGCGAAGTCGTGGAACGGCGGATCGTAGGCCCGAGCGGGGATGCGCAACGGTAGATCAGCCAGGTCCCGCAACCGTACCGTCGGTCGCCGAGCCAGCGGGTGCGTCGCCGGCAGGGCCACCGCCACCGGTTCCGGCCACAGCTCGAGAACCTGCAGGCCCTCGCCCGCGGGGACCGCACGCAGCAGCGCCAGCTCCATCTCCCCGCGGACGACGGCGGCAAGCTGCTCGACGACGGGGATCGCGACCAGCTCCAGCTCGATGTCGAGTTCGCTGTTGGTCTGTCGCAGTATTTCCAGCCCGCGCGTGAGTCGGGCGCCGAGGCCCGGGCTCATCCCGACCCGCAGGACCCGGGTCGGCGTCGCGGCCAGCTCCGCGGCCACCGCGGTGACCCGGTCCACCGCTGCGAGCGCGGCCCGAGCCTCGACCAGCAGCCGTTCGCCGGCGGGGGTGAGCCGCACCCGACGCGACGACCGGTCGGCGGCCCGGCCGAAGTGCAGCTCCTCCGCGACGGTGACGAGGTAACGCAGGTGCCGCAGTTCCACCGCATCCGCCTCCGTCGATCAGATCCCGTTATCGCTGTACGGAAGAACTGCCCCTTGGTCGCGAAGGTTCCGTCTCGTTGACTGGCAACACCGAAGCGGACACGTGAAGGGAGACGGCATGCGCGTGGGACTGTGATCCGAATAGCACCTACCGTCAGAAACGGCGCCCTGCCCGTGTCCGCACGTCCGGTCACTTCCCCAACCCGGACAGAAGGTCCTACTGGCCGAAGGAAAACCGCAGCTGCGCGTTGATGAGTTCGTTCAGGCGCTTTCGCCGCGGGACGACGACGTCGGGCGGCGCCTCCTGCGGGGCCAGCAGGGTCCACCGCAGGCCGGTCCCCTGCCCGGTGGACTCGATGTCGAAACGGATGAGGTCGTCGGGGTGGGCCGCCCAGATCGACGACCAGACGACCAACCCGGGTCGGGTCGACTCCATCACCCGCGGCGCGACTTCACCCCGACGCAGGGTCAACCATTGCCGCTGCGGGTCCCGGTTCGGCTTCATCAGCGCCTCCCAGACCACCCAGGACGGAGGCGGCTGGCTTCTTCGCCGGGTCGCGATCGCGTACATGTCGCGTCACGTTAGCGACCGAACCCGGCCCCGTCACCGCCATTGTCACCGTCCGCACTGTCACCGTCCGGACTGTCCGGGCCGCCGTCCCCGACGGCCAGGCGGACGGCACGCGCGTAGGCCTGGACGAGCGGACGACGATCATCGGTGTGCCAGGTCACCGCCAACCGGCTGGGTGAGACGCCGACGACCGGACGGGTGACGACGCCTCCGCGGGTGACCAGCGGGGCGTTCCTCACCGCCAACAGACAGACGCCGTAGCCGCCGACCAGGGCTTCGTACGTCTCGTCCGCGCCCGCGATCTCGGCGCCGATCACCGGTGGACGTCCGCCGCGGGCGTCGAGCGCGAGCCAGTAGTCCCGCAGCCGTCCCGCGCTGGGCGGCAATGCCAGGAACGGCTCGTCCAGCAGATCGGCGAAGTCGACGGTCTCCCTGGACGCCAACCGATGTGTCCGGGGCAGGGCGACGTGGCGCGGTTCCGCGGCGACGACGATCCACGTGTAGCGCTCGGCGTCGCCGAGCGGCAGCCAGACGAAGGCCACGTCGCTGGACCCGTTTGCCAGTCCGGCGGTCGAGTCGTCCCAACTGACCTGGCGCAGCATGAGCCGGACGTCGGGCACCTCGGCGGTGAGCCGGGAAGTGATCGCCGGCAGCAGACCGCCGCGACCGGGGCTGGTGTTCATCCCGACCACCAGGGTCGCGCGCTGCTCCGCCTTGGCTCGCTCGGTCGCCTCCCGGGCGGCGTCCCACTCGGCCAGCACGCGTCGGGCATGGGGCAGCAATGCCCTGCCGACCGGCGTCAGCCGGACCTCCCGGCGGTTCCGCTCGAACAGGGACGCGCCGAGATACCGCTCCAACATACGGATCTGTTTACTCAGGGCAGGCTGTGAGATGAACAGCCGCTCCGCGGCTCTCGTGAAGTGCAGTTCTTCGGCGACCGCCACGAAATATCGGAGATCCCGGCCCAGCGCATCCATAACCACTGGCTATCACAGCGGAACTTGGACCTACGTCGGTCCCGCCGGCAGTCTGGAGAGGACGGACCGACGACGGGAGAAACACGATGAGCCGAGTATGGCTGGTAACCGGCGCAAACAGCGGCTTCGGCCGGGCGGTGACCGAGGCGGCGGTCGCCGCCGGGGACGTCGTGGTCGCGACGGCCCGCCGCGCTGCGACGTTGGACGACGTCGTCGCGAAGTATCCCGCGCAGGTCGAGGCGGTTCCGCTGGACGTCACCGAAACCGGCACGATCGACGCGGTCGTCCGGGATGTGGTGAGCCGGCATGGCCGGATAGACGTGCTGGTCAACAACGCCGGCCGCAGCCACGTCGGCGCGGTCGAGGAGACCACCGACGCCGAGCTGCGATCCCTTTTCGACGTCCACGTGTTCGGCCCGGCAGCGCTGGTCCGGGCCGTCCTGCCGCACATGCGCGCCGCGGGATCCGGCGCGATCGTGCAGATGAGCAGCATGGGCGGTCAGATGTCGTTCGCCGGATTCTCCGCCTACAGCGCCACCAAGTTCGCGCTCGAGGGCCTGTCCGAGGCGCTCGCAGCCGAAGTCGCCCCGCTGGGAATCACGGTTCTCGTGGTCGAGCCGGGCTCCTTCAGGACCGGACTGTTCGGGGGTACTTCCGCGAGCACCGAGATACCCGTCTACGCCGACACCGTCGGCCCGACCCGCCGGATGGTCGAGACCAGCGACGGCAGCCAACCCGGTGATCCGGCGAAGGCCGCGGCCGCGATCATCACCGCGCTGGACGCGCCCCGGGTTCCCCTGCGCCTTCTGCTCGGATCCGACGCGGTCGATGCGATCATCACCCATCTCGACGCCGTCCGCGCCGACATCACCGCCTGGGAGAAGGTCGCCCGGGCCACCGCGATCGACGACTGACCCCGCGGTCTCCGTCACCGGCTCCCGCGGCTGCCCGCCAACGCAGGCTGGCGACGCGGCGGGCTCGCGCGGGGCGGCCGGGGCCCCGCGGGACGGCGCCGCTGGATGGGCAGTTCGAGCAGGTAGTACGACGTGGCCGCCAGGGCCATCGAGATGACGCCGACCACCACGACCGCCGGCCACCGGCCGAGCGCACCGGTCAGGTCGTGGCCCCAGTGCGCGACCACGGGAAAGTGCCAGAGGTAGAAGCCGTAGGAGACCCGGCCGAGCCAGGCCAGCGGACGGGCGGCGAGGGCACGGAACAGCCAGCTTGTCGTCGCGCCCTGCTCCAGGGTCAGGATGAGGGCGCCGGCAAGCAGCGCGACCACCGTGTAACCGCCGCGGGACAGCCACGCCGACCCCTGGCCCCAACCGCTCGGCGCGGTCACCGTCGCCACCGCCAGCAGCGCGAGCGCGGCCGGACCGGCCACCGGCAGGACGGCCCCGACGCGGTCGAGACGGCGCCGCCAGCACAGCGCCGCCCCACCCTCGCCAGCCGCCCCCTGCCGCGCCGCCCGCAGCCAGGCGGCGAGCGCGCAGCCGACCAGCAGCGCGTCGGCGCGGGTGTCCAGGGCGAAGTACGTCCGCGTCCCCGGCGCCCCGGACGTGACCAGCACGTTGCGCCACAGCACGACGCCGGCCACCCCGCCCAGCAGGACCACGGGCAGCCGGCGGGCCAGCGACGGCCGGCGGCACAGGGCCACCAGCACCAGCGGCCACAGCAGGTAGAACTGCTCCTCCAGCGACAGCGACCAGGTGTGTCCCAGCCAGCCGGCCCCCGTGCTCTGCCGCACCACCTGGAAGTAGTTGTTCAGGTACAGCGTCGAGGCGGCCAGGCTGTCGAGGAACTCGGTCCGCTCGCCGGCCGTGCCGATCCCCGGCAGCACGACTGCCGTGAGGCCGACGAGGGCCAGCAGCCAGAACGCGGGCAGCAGCCGGTAGGCGCGCCGGAGGTAGAACCGCGTGAGGGATACCCCTCCGGTCCGGTCCCGTTCGGCCAGCAACTGTCCGGTGATCAGGAAACCGCTGAGCACGAAGAACACGTCGACACCGAGGTAGCCGCCGGGCAGCGAGTCCATGTGGAACACGAGCACGCAGAGCACCGCGAGCGCCCGAACGCCGTCCAGCGCGGGGTTGCGGCCGCCGCGCCCGGCGCCGCTTCGCTCGGGCGCCCCGGTCGCCCGAGCAGCCCGTTCCTGGGGGGCGGCCGACCCGGTTGGCCTGGTCGAACCGGCCGGCCGGCCATCCGTTCGTAGCTGGCCGGGCGTCCGTGGCTGGCCGGGCGTTCGTGGCTGGCCGGGCGTTCGTGGCTGGCCGGGCGTTCGTGGCTGGCCGGGCAGCCGCGACGGCGGGTCGGCCAGCAGGGTGCCCGGCGGGCGGTCCGCCGCTGGCGAGCGCCTGGGCGACACCACTGCGGCGCGGCGCGCTCCGCGTTCCGGGTCGTGTCCGTGCTGAGCCATCCACGCTCCCCTCAGAACTGCCGCTCTGCCCGTCTCCTCTCCGTTCGCACCCTTCGTATCCCGCCAACCTTGGCGTTTACTGTCAGACGGACCCGGCGACCGCGACGACGAGACCGACTTTCGGCATCCAGAGCACTACGCAGCGAAGTCATTCCCCGCAGGTGCGGGTTGAGCCGTCGCCGCCCGGCCAAGTCCTCCGGCAGCCGAGGGCGCGCCGGTCGACAGATAGGTTGTTGGCGTGCGGAACCAGGGCACGACCTCCACGGACGTCCGGGCGGCCGTCCTGTCCGCCGCCGTCATCGGGGGCATGGCCGGAGTGGCCCTCGGCGCTCACCGAGGGCGACGCGGGGTCGGCCTGGGCGGCCTCACGGGAGCGGTCACGCTGGCGGCGTCCGAGGCGGTCGCCCGTGCTCGGCAGCGGCCGGGCGAACTACCCGCCCTGTGGCAGCGGACGGCGACCAGCGCGGCGCTCGTCGCCCCCGCCGGCTGGGCGGCCGGGCGGCTGGCCGGCGCCGGCCCCGTCGCGGTCGGCGCGGCGACCGGAGGCGTCGGCGGCCTGCTGGGGCTGCGGCCGCAGAAGGTGCTGCTCGGGCCGCTGGTCGGAGCGGCGGTGGGCACGGCGCTCGCGGCGCGCGCACGCCCGGTGCCGCCGGCGGCGGCGGCCAGCATCACGATGGCGGCCTACCGGTGCGTCTCGCCACTGCTCTTCCGCGATCCGCAGGTGAGCCTGCTCGCCGAACGGGTCCCCGCGCAGCGGCTGCCCTTCGTCGTGCCCCGGCAGGCGCGCTCGCGCCGGGTCGGCACCGGCTACGTTCGGGAGCTGGCCGAGGAGCTTGGCGGCCACTACGTCGCCGATGCCGCCGACGTGGGGATCGTCGCCTCCCTGGACGACCTGGCCGGCCCGGACCTCGACCCCGCCGGCGTCGACCCGCTGGTCCGCGAGTTCTACGAGCACACCACCCGGTTCACCCTCGACATCGTGCCGCGATGGCGGCTGTGGGTGCGTCCCGGCTACCTGCTGTATCGAACCGCGCTGGCCCGCCCGCTGGGGCAGGCGAACGTACCCATGAACCAGCGGGAGACCCAGCGCGGTATCCGCAGCCGCATCGACACCATCAGCCCACCGGGCACCCCGCCGGACACCGAAGCGGTGGCGGTCCGCGGCTGGATCCGCTCGTTCGCCGATACCGACGAGCCCATCTACGTCGGCATCTACACCACCTACCGGCACCGCGACCGCGGGTACGTCAGCGTCGGCTTTCCGCTGCCCCAGGCGAGTTTCACGGCGACGCTCCTGCCCCGCAGCCGGGCCGACGGCGGGCTGACCCTGACCAGCCGTAGCGATCAGGAGCACCCCGGCCATTACCTTGCCTATCGCGACCCGACGGACGGCAGCCTCACGGCCCTGGCAGTCCACGGGTTCGCCGAGGAGCTCGACGTCCACCGGGACGAGGGCGAGCTACGCGCGGAACACTCGTTCTTTCTTTTCGGCATCCCTTTCCTCGTCCTTCATTACCGCATCACCCGCAAACAGCCGACCCCGAGGTGAGGCCCGCAGCACTAGTCGCGGTCCGCCGGGACGACGCACAGCCGATCGGCAATTTTCTCGACGTCGGCGATCCCCTGCTCCGCATCCATGACGAGCTCGAACGCCTTGTCGTCGACGAGGTCGGTGGTGCAGCCGTTGATGTCGAGGAAAACCACGGCTGCGAGCCACGCCAGACGCTTGTTGCCGTCGACCAGGCGGTGACTTCGGGCAACGGAATGCAGGAGCGCGGCCGCCTTCAGCGCCGGGCTCGGATATGCGTCCTGACCGAATGCGCTGGAAGACGCGCGGGCAGCCGCCGCGTCGAGTAGACCGACATCCCGCACCGGACCAGCACCGATAACGCGTACGAGGGCGAGCAGATCCTCCAGGTCGAGATACTCGACAGCACTCACACGGTGCCCAGGCGAGCGAGCACGTCCCCCCACCGGGCGATCATTCGATCCGCACTGTCCGCCACCCGGGCCACATGGCCGGCCCGCTCGTAACGCTCCAGCACAGCACGCCGAATGATCTCCTGCCGAGAGATGCCCTCGGCCGCCGCCAGCACCGTCAGCGCGTGCTCCAGCTCCTCGTCAGTCCGCACCGTCAGCGCCATGCCGCCGACGATACCATCCTGATACCAAACCGGGGCCCGGGCCGCGAGACCCGAGCCCCGGTACCGCTCGGGCTACCCGGCCGCGATCTGCGTGACGGTCTTCAGGTCCGCGCTGACGAGGTACTTCACCGTGACGCCGGCCCTGGTACCGACCACAAGGTAGGACCCGTCAGAGTTCTTCAGCACGCTGGTGACCACGACCGACGCGTCCTTGGCTTTGACCGCCGCGGTCACCTTCGACAGCTCACCCACCGACAACGACGTGTTCACCGACGTGGCCAACCCGGGCGCGCCGTTCCCGCCCGTCCCCGCCTGGACACCGGCGGACAGTCCCGTGCTAGCGCTCGCCATCGTCGCACCGCCGAAAACAAGCCCCGCGGCGGCGGCGATGGTCGTGAAGGCGAGGCCGATCTTCTTAACAGGAATTCTCATGGCTCCCCTTCGCGCGGGGCGGGCCGACAGCCGGCCCGCCCGATACTCTCCTCATCTCGGTCGACACCCCGCCCGTTTTCCCGGGGCTGGTCCCGTGCAAGGCTCAGGAAATTCCAGCGCGCGAACACGGATTTCCGCTTTCCCCGGTGGAACGTTACGGGTGTGTCAAGAAGGACGCTACCCGTGGACCGACCGATCCCAACTCCGAAAGGTCTGTCGCCAGGCCGATAGTTTGTGGATTCCCCGGCATTGCGCCTGGCCAAGGACATTGCCGTTGCCAGGCTCACAGCACAGGCACCAGACCAGCGTGGCGACGCTCGGGTGTGACGATCGTCTCGGCAACGTGTGTTCTGGACGGAACTGCTTCCCCTGATCGGAAATCCGCCGCTACCCGGCGCTCGCCGCGACCTGCGACCCGTCCGACCTGAGTGCCGCGATCACTCGGGTGAGGTGGACGGCGATGGGGTCTCGCCGCCGGTCTGCAGGTCTGCTGCTATCTGGGCGCGTTCCGCGAGCAGGGCCTTCTCGCGTTCGCGCATCGCGGTCGCGGCGGTGAAATCGCCCGCGTCGATGGCTGCGTCCTTCGCCGCCCGCGCCTGGCTGAGCTGCCCGGCGATCTCACGGGTCCGCGCGTTGGCTCTGGTGATGGCCGCCCGTGGCGGAGAATACGTCGTCTCGGACGGAGGGGCTTCCTGCGTGGCGCCGGTGGCGGCGATGGCGGCGAGAACTCGGCGGCCGGCTTCCTCGGGGTCGACGCCGAGACGGACGAGGATGTCGACGGCGACACCCTCGTCCTCGTCCAGCAGTCCGAGCAGGAGATGCCCGGGGCCGATGAAGGTGTGGTGGAGCCGCTGAGCCGCACGCAGCGACTTCTGCAGGACCTTCTTCGCCCGCGGGGTGAACGGGATGTGCCGTGGTGTTGTGTGCTCGCTCGCGCCGACGGCCGCCACGACCGCCGACCGGCCGTCTGCCAGCGTGAGTCCGTACGAACCCAGTACGGCATCCGCCGGCCCGGTGTCGTCGTGGAGCAGGCCGAGCAGGAGGTGTTCCACGCCGATCCGGTCATGGCCGAGCGACCTGGACTCCTCCTGCGCGTGGACAACGACCAGCCGGGCGCTGTCGGTGAATCTCTCGAACATCCGCGACCCTCCTCGGGTTCCCTTCCGCTCGACACCGACGCGGTCGACCCCATCATCAACCACCTCGACGGCGGCCGCCGAGAATTCACCGCAGGGGAGCGCAGCTGGCGCGCTTCCACCCGCTGTCCGCGGGCGGTCAGGCACTCGATTCCGGCGCTCCTTCCTGCACGGTTTCCGTCGGCGGAGGCAGAACGGCAACCTGGGTCTGGTGCAAGGTCGGGGTTTCGGCCTGGTCCGCTACCGCGTGCGCGAGTTGGCCGTAGCCGAGCACGCCCTCGAAAAGGCGGCGGTCGAGCGGCGGTTCGACGAGAACGTAGCCCGCCGAATCAGCCGCGCCGTCGGCCTGCAACCCCGCCGGTGGGGTGACGACCAACCAGTCGAGTTCGGACGCGTAGCGGCGCAACGCGGGCAGTTCACGCGCGTGCGCTCGCGCGAACGGCAACAGCCACGGCGGGAAGACCGCGGAGTCGTCCATGACCATTCGCCCGTCGGCCATGGTCAGCGTGGCAAACAACCCGATCGTGATCAGCCGGGTGGCCGACGATGTCCGCGCGCCGCCGACGACAGTGGCGACGATGTGTTCGTAGAACGCTTCGTCAAAGCCGTCGAACGAGGGCGGCGGCGCCGTGAAGGGCGTCACCGCGACCACGATGACGTCGGCGTCGCGCAGAACGTCGACGAGGTCGGCGCCGCGGGTGGCATCCGCCTCGGCCACCTCGACCCCGAGATCTCCCAGCGACCGGTGCCGACCGGCGTCGCGTACCACGCCGGTCACCCGATGCCCGCGGGTGACGAACTCCTGGCTGACGGCGCGTCCCGCGCGACCACCGGCACCGAGCACGGCGACCCGTGCCGGTGCACCCGGTCGAGATACCGCCCGGACGGGTTGTGTTCCTGTCATGGCGGCCAACCTAGAACGCGGTAGGCCGGTTACCGCAACGTGACCGGTTACCGTTGGCGGTGTGGAGAAGACGGCCGACGCCCCGACCTTCGACCCGGCCTGCCCGATGAGCGCCTTCCCGGTGCAGATCGGCGACAAGTGGACCGCGATGGTCGTCCTGTGTCTCGAGGCCCGGCCCCGACGGTTCTCCGAGCTCAGGCAGCTCCTCGGCTCGGTGAGCGCGAAGGTCCTGACCGACACCCTCCGCGCGATGGAACGTGACGGCCTGGTGAGCAGAAGCGTCTTCGACGAGAACCCACCCCGGGTGGAGTACCGGCTGACCGCGCTCGGCCGGACGCTGCTCCAACTGGTCGACGCGGCCCGGAGCTGGGCTCGGGACAATCTCGACGACCTGCTGTCGGCCCGCCGGCAGCACGACGACATGCCACTCCCGTCGCCGAGGTAGGTAGGTCGTCCGGTCACGCGAAGACGCGGGCGCCGCCGCCCTGATCACGGGAGCCCTGATCACGGGAGCCCTGGTTCGGTCGTCGGGGCCGGGCGCGTCTCGTGGTCGGCGTCGATTGCCTCGGTGATGGACGTAGCGGGCGTACGGCTGGCCCACGGCGGCGTCGAGCACGGGCAGTAAGCGGTGTCCCAGAACTGAGCCGAACCCTGGTCTCGAGCCTGCCGCTCGCGGCGAAATTCCAGCCAGATCCGGATCTGGTGCCCGCCGGTCGGCGGTGCGACGACCGTCCCGATCGGGGTGATCGCGATGGTCGGAGCCACGACCGCCAGCGCGGCCACCCCGACGGTTCTCACAGCGTCCGCAAGCAATGTGAAGCTGGTCAACGGCGCGCAGGCAGCCAACGTCTTCTGGATTGTCGGTAGCTCCGCCACCCTCGGCACCTACTCCATTCTCAGTGGCAACATCCTGGCAAGCGTCTCACCCGTCACCTACGAACTCATTGGCTACTGAACCCCGCGCCGCCCGCGCCGGCGAATACCGGCGCGGGCGGTGACATACACTTCAGGCCGCGCCCGGCACACGACGCGTTGATCGCCGCCACAGCTCAGGTGCACAGCCTCGTCCTCGCCACCCGCAACGAGTCCGACTTCGCTCCCCTGGGTGTTCCACTCGTCAATCCCTGACTGGCGGGATGACCTTCACCGGCTGCTCATCGGCCAGGAAATCCAGGATGCGACGCCGCGAGGAACGAGCCGGTGGGCGCGCATCGTAGAACATTCGCGACGGAGGCGAGTTGTCCAGACGACGGTGCAGGGATGCTGCGCGGGAAGGCGGTCGCACGTCGTAGGGCATGCGGACCTCGGCGGATTCTGGTGAGATCCGATCCAGACTGTCTGTCGGCGGCGCCAGTTCCAGCCGCCGAGCGCCGACGGCCGCTTCGGTGAGATCGCGAGCGTCAGGTTCGTCGGCGTCAGGTTCGTCGGCGTCGGGCTCGTCGGGCTCGTCGGGGTCGGGTAGGGCGCTCTCCCAAAATCTGACGACATCGACCGCCATCGCCCCGGCGATCATCGTCGGCGCATTGTGTATATCCGGCAGGTCACCGTCGGAGCTCTGACCGCTCCGCAGGGATTCCGGTGACTTTATGACCCCGGGGGCACCTCCGGAGAGAATGACCGTCGTCCATGCCGCGCGACCGTTCTCCGGGCTTTCGGGCGGGGATCCGGGGGGCAGGACCTGATCCACCGACTGAACGGTCGCGACGTTCGCCCGCGATTTCCAGTCGTCCCCATAGACCTCACTGGCCGCCCGCGCAAGGTCAAGCGCGAACTCCTGCCCCGACGAGGGCCGGGCCGCCGGCTCTCGTTCGAGCGCCTTCATGATGACATCCGCGATCGGGCGGCGGACGCCGGGTGGCAGCGGCGGTCGGTCCTCGGCCAGCAGGCGGCGGACATAGCCGGCAATAGAACTGCCCCCGTCATGCACCTGTCCGCCGAGCATTTCATAGAGAAGCGTCGCAAGACCGTAGAGATCGGTCGCGGGTGTCAGCCTCGATCCTGTCAGCTGTTCGGGCGCCATGTACCTCGGCGTGCCGATCGGCCGCCCGGTGAAGGTGGCATCATCCAGTATCTTCGCGATCCCGAAGTCCACCAGCTTGGGAACGCCCGCGGCCGAGAAGAGGACGTTGCTGGGCTTCACATCGCGATGCAGGACCCCCATCCTGTGCGCATGGTGCAGCGCCTCCGCCAGTGCGATTCCCACAACATAGACGTCTATCTCCGAGAGCGGTCCGGCCTTCTGGCGCCTGGTCAGCGTCCCGCCAGGAAGAAGCTCCATGACGATTATCTGGAGATGATCTATCTCAATATAGTCGTAGACCCGGACGATGTTGGGATGATCGAGCCTGGCCAGAACCCGCGCCTCATCCGCGAAGCTGAAATCGAGTCCACCGAGGTGACCGAGGATTTTGATCGCCACTTCTCGGTCCAGAAAGCGGTGCCTAGCCCCGAGCACAAAACCGAAACCACCCTGCCCAAGGGGTGCGCCGATGTCATAGGAGGACAACCCCTCGGCAATAAGCCGCTTGTCGAAGATCACGATTCGACGTCCCTTGTCGGCGGCCACGCCTGGCCGAGGAGGTCGACATCCATCGCGAGATGCCGGTTCGACAGAATCGTCTCTGGATGTTCGTCACCAAGGATCTTGCGGCGGCCGAGCAGTGTCTGTTCGTCCAGCTTCCGCGCTGCTTCGTACTCACCCGCTCGCCGTAGGTCTCCTGCCAGGTTGTCGGCCGATCTCAGGGTCTCCGGATGATCATCGCCCAACGCCACGCGTCGGCCCTCGAAGGTTTCCTCGTCCAGAGCTCGAGCCCGGTCGTGCTCACCGAGTCTGTTGAGCTGGTAGGCAAGATTCTCGACCACCCCGAGGGTGGTCGGGTGGCAGTCCCCGAGAACTCGGCGGGAGCGGATGACGGTCTCCTCGTAGAGATCCCGCGCGTCATTGTGCCGACCGAGGTTCGTCAGGTCGGAGGCGAGGTTGCTGGCGGACATGAGCGTGCCAGGATGATCCGGTCCCAGAGCTTCAAGCCGGCGAGTGCGAACCTCGTCGTCCAGCCCCAGAGCGTCCTCGTACTGTCCGAGGCGACGCAGGTCGGCGGCGAGGTTGCTCGCCGAGGTAAGCGTGTCGGGATGGTCCGCGCCGAGCGCCTCGCGCCGCTGGTCCAGCGTCTTCTGATCGAGCGCGCGGGCTTCTTCGTGGTGGCCCAGCCACCACAGGTCGGCGGCGAGGTTGTTCGCTGACGTCAATGTGTCCGGGTGATCTTCGCCCAGTATGGCCCGACGCGTGGTGAAGGTCTCCTCGTCGAGTCTCCGGGCCTCCTCGACCCTGCCCAGGCGGTTCAGACCGGCCGCCATGTCGCTGGCCGCCGCCAGAGTCGCAGGGTGATCGTTCCCGAGTCGGGCCAGAAGACGGCGGTGAACATCCTGGTCCAGGTCGAAGGCCTCCTGGTAGCGCCCCAGGTCGGTATAGGTGCGGGCCAACGTGGTCTGCACCGCAAGTCGATGCGAGTCATCAGGTTCCGTGGTGTGCTTCCACCGCCTGAAGGCGTCGCCGACGAGCCGGTGCGCGATGTCGGTCTCTCCCCGCTCGATCAGGTACGAAATCGTGTCCAGAAGGAGGTCGCGGCAACCAGCGTCCTCGCTTGATCCCAGGTCGGCGGCCAGCAGGTGCGGCAACAGCCGCCGATAGTCGTCCCAGGAGGCCGGGTCGGTTGGATCGCCCGGCCGAGCGGCCACCAGGATCGCCTGCACCGTCCACCGCATCCTGCTCGCCTTGCCGGGATCCTCACCGAGCCGATCACGGATCAGGGCCTGAACGATCCGGTGCAGCTGGAGTGTGCCGCGTTCGATGCGGGCAAGGCTGTAACGACCGATCAGGCCTCTGGTGACCGGGAAATCAAGATCGTCGGCGACGAGTTCCGCCAGGAGGGCCGGCAATGCGACACGACCCGCCTTGAAGAGCTCGAATGGTATTGGCTCCGGGGCGAGGAAGGCCGCGATGTAGAGCAGTTCCACCGCTGCCGGATCCTGTCCCTCGAGCCGTTCCATGGAGATCTTCCAGCTTGCCGCCAGCGTCTTTCCGTACTCCCGCTGACGACCCTGCGACATGATTTTTATGGCCCGGGACCTGAGAAGTGTGAGGTACCTTTCGGTCGTCTCGCCTGTTTCATGGAGGAAGGCTGCGGCCTGGGCCAGCGCGAGCGGCAGGTCACCCAGCGCGTGGGCGAGTCGTTCGGCTTCGTCATCCTTCACGTCCCCAGCCCTCGACTGCACCAGTGCAATCGCTTCGGAACGACTCAGCTCCTTGACTTCGAGTCGGCCACCGACACCACCGTGCCCATGCGGATTGCGGGACGTTATGATGGTGTGCCCGCTTCCCCCGGTCAGGGGCCACCGGGTGATGGCGTCGCTGTCCTCGGCGTTGTCAAGAATCAACAGCCAGCGCACTCCGTCCAGAAGCCTGCCGTCGGCATCCACGAGCCGCTGGGCCGAACGATCGGATTCCTTGAGGCGTTCGGTCAGCCCAGCCAGCTTTTCGATGAAAAGTTCGGGCTGTTCGGCATCGACCCACCAGGCGAGATCATAGTCGCCGGCATGCCGGTGCGCGTACTCGACCGATAGCTGGGTCTTACCGACTCCACCCATTCCGTGAATGACCTGAGCAGTGGAGGTCCCAGTCGACAACAGCCTCGCCCGAAGTTCGACGAGGAGGTTGTCCCGGCCGACGAAGTCGGGGTTCCGGTCGGGAAGATTCCAGATCTCGGGCAGAGAGCCCGGAAGGCGAGGCTCCGTTCCGGCCGGTTCAGGCGGAGGAACCTGCTGCGGCGGGAAGACGGGCTCGCCGTCCGGACGACTTGGACCCCGAGCGGCCTCGAGGAGCCGACGTTTCGTGGTGGCATGGTCCAGTCCGAACAGGTCGACGTGGATTCTGCTCCGAAGAACGGGCGGCACCTCCACGGCTTCGATGCGGACGGGCAGCAACCGGTCGCGGCCCTCCTCGTCGCGGCACAGGGCCTCGGACCACTCGACCACGCTGTTGCGTGCGGGATCGAAGTAGGCCGGCGAATAGATGGCGAGCACCCGGTCCGCACGGGCCAGCGCCGTGGACAGGGCATCGATCCAGTTACGACCTGCCGGCCAGTCCCATACGTCGAGCTCCACCCTGTAATGAAAATCTTCCGCGTACGTCAGCTGCCAGGCGATCCATTCCGCCCACGGCCTGTCGTGCGGCGCATAGCTGATAAAGAAATCCAGATGTTCCGGCGCCCCCCGCCGCGCTTCCTCCACGCTCACCGCCAAGACTCAGAGATCCGCGGCATCGAGTCTATCCTGGCACGCCGGGCCATGAGAAGGCCGCCCATGAACGCCAAGGCGCGGTGGTGCCCCTGTCGGCAGGCATCGATGTAGCGGGGTGCCACTGTGTCGCGGTGCGACCGCTGGCTCCTTCGCAAGTCGTGACCGAATTTCATGCTCGGCTCGCCGGGCCGATTCGTCACCACTACGCGCCCGTGCCCTCGTAACGCCCCAGCTCAGAGTCCAACGAGTCCGGATCGCCGGGTGGAGATAGCCGCACCCGGAGCACCGTTCGGTGCGTGTGCGGGTCGGAACCGGATGGGGACGGCATCCCAGGTGGGCTGGGACGGCGCTGGCCGGCAGATATCCCTTGCCCTTCGACCTGGAAGGCCAGGCGGTGCCCGTCAGCCGACCAGGCCATGGTGGCCCTCCCGACTGCTCGACGTGGTACCGGTCGGCCCGTCCCGGGAGGCCGTTGCACGAGCCGGGATTCCGGCTGAACTACGACCCCTCGCGGCGCAGCACGCAGAGGTCGTCGGTGATGGCGCGGAGCAGGCGCAGCCCGCTGAAGGGGGCGATGTCGACGACGAGGGTCTGCCGCGAGATCATCACCTGTGTCCGGTCGGCGAGCTGGTCACCCGGGCGTCCTGAGCAGCGGCAACAGCTGGTTCCCCTGACGCTCGATCTCCTGCAGATAGGGCGTGTCCGACAGGACGAAGTGGGTGATCCCCAGTTCGGCGTACCGGCGCAGGGATTTCGCGACATCCGCCGCCGAGCCGACCAGCCAGGTCGTGCCGGCGCCCTCGCCGCCGATCCGACCCGGCGCGGTGTAGAGGTTGTCGTCCAGGACCTCACCGCGCGTCTGCAGGTCGAGCAGGCGCCGCTGGCCGACGGCATCGAAGCGGCCGCGGCCTTCGGGAAGGTCATCCTGACGGGCAGCCAGGTCGGCGACCTTGGCCTCGGCGTCGGCCCAGGCCTGCGTGGTGGTGTCCCGGACGACGGTGGTGACACGCAGCCCGAACTCCAGCGGCGGGTGCTCGCGGCCCAGCTTCTCGCTCAGCTCCCGCAGGCGCGCGATGCGTTCGGCGATGCCGTCGAGCGGCTCACCCCAGAAGAGCTGGACGTCCGCCTCCGCGGCCGCGACCTGCTCTGCCGCGGCGGAGGCCCCGCCGAAGTAGAGCTTCGGGTGGGGCCGGCCCGGGCGCGCCTGGACCCGGGAACCGAGGGTCGAGCCGGTCACCTGGAAGTGCTCGCCGCGGTGGGTGACGTCCTGTTCGGTCCACAGCCGGCGGACCAGTCGCATGAACTCGCCGGTGCGGGCGTAGCGCTGCGCCTGGCCCGCCTCGCTGTCGCCGTACGCCGCGAGCTCGTCCCGGCCCGAGACGATGTTGACCCGCACCCGCCCGCCCGACAGGTGGTCGAGGGTCGCCGCAGCGGCGGCGAAGTGCGCCGGGCCCCAGTAGCCGGGACGCACGGCGATGAGCGGCTCGAAGCTGGCCGTACGCGCCACCAGGGCCGTGGCGACGGTGAAGGTGTCCGGCCGGCTCCATCCGGCGCCGAGCAGCGCTCCCCGCCAGCCGTGCCGCTCGATCGCGACGGCCTGCCGGGTCAGCGTGTCGAGACTGTTGTGGCCCGCCACCGTGTCGTCGCCGCGGTGCCCGGGCCGTCCTTCGTTGGGGATGTACCAGAGGAACTCCGCCTCGGTCATCCGCGGTCTCCCGCCTGCACCTCGACCGACAGCTCGGGTGCCGGTCCCCCGCTCGGAGCGTGGACCAGCGAACCGGTAATCGTCTGGGGGTTCGTGAACAGGGCAAGGAGCGGGCACTCCGCCTCGACGGTCTGGTAGAGAATCTCGATCTCCTCGACCGTGGCCGGGGAGGTGATGGAGGCCTGGTAGGTGATGTTGTGCGGTTCCCGGGGCACATCCTCGAAGCCGGGCCGGCCGGCCCGGGGTTCCAGCTGGCCCTCGACCTCCACCCTGATCTCGTCGAGCGGTATGTCCAGGCGGGCGGCGACGATCTCGAAGACGTGGGTCAGGCAGCTGGCGAACACGCCGAGGACGAGCTCGGGTGAGCTGGGCCCGAGGTCGTCACCGGCGTAGTCAGGGGGCGAGTCGCTGAGGATCTGATGCTCACGGATCCGGATCCGCCGGACACCGCTGCGTCCGTCGGCGACCGACTGCGCCCGCAGCACCGCCGGACCCGACAAGGTGCCCGCGGCGATCGCGCCCTCGCGGGCCAGCACGGCCGCGCGCTTGTGGACGAGAAACTCCCGCAGGCCAGGGCGCGCGGCAGCTGAGGTGGACCCGTCCCGCGCGGTGCCGTGACTGCCGACGGTGCCGTGACTGCCGACGGTGACATGGCTGCCGCCGGTGACATGGCTGCCGACGGTGACATGGCTGCCGACGGTGACATGGCTGGCACGGTTGCCGTCACCCGGCGCCGTGCTGACCGTGGCGGGCTGCCGGGCGGCAAGACCGGGCTCGCCGGCCGTCGAGGTATCGGTCGTCGGCATGACGTTTCCCTCCAGGAACAGTGGTGCCCACATGCCACACCACGCGGCCGGGCGCACGCAACATCACGCCATGCTTCCGTAACACCCGAACAACAACCTGGCAGCGCCCCTGCCCGCCGTGGACCGGGGCAGAACCGTCCTCCTGACACTCCTGCACACCTGACCCCACCGACGCCGCCCGTCTCGCCAGCCTGACGGAAGAACTCCTGGCCGATCTCGACCACAGCTCAAGCACTCCGCGTTGACCGGAACGGCTGGCTGTGCAGACGGACGCCGGAGCTGCCCAGCGAAGGAGGAAGCTGGTCGGGAACCTGGCGATGATCATGACTGTCCGTACCCGCGAAGGCCCCTTCAGCCACGCTGTCCAGGCCACGGAGATCTAGCCAGGGTTCTCGAAGTCCGTGACAAGAGCGGCGTAGCGTCCACCCCGCACCAGCAGCTCGTCATGGGTGCCGATTTCGGTCACGCCGCCGGTGTCGACGACGACGATCCGGTCCGCGCCGCGTGCCGTCGACATCCGGTGGGCCACGACGAGCACGGCCCGGTCGGCCGTCGCCGCGATCACCGCGGCCTCCACGAGCTTCTCCGTTCCGGGGTCGAGCCCGGACGTGGCCTCGTCGAGCACGACGACGTCCGCACCGAGCAGGCACACGCGGGCGAGCGCGACGAGCTGCCGCTCGCCCGCCGACAGCAGCGACCCGCCCTCGCCGACCTGGGTGGCGAAACCGTCGAGCAGGCTGTCGAGCCAGCTGCCGGCGCCGACCGACGCCAGTGCCCCAGCCAGCTCGTCGTGGGTGGCGCCGGGTCGCACCGCCCGCAGGTTGTGCGCGAGCGTGCCGGTGGTCAGCTGGCCCTCCTGGGCGACCATCACGATCCGCGACCGCAGCGCGCGCCGGGTCACGTCCCGCAGGTCCACGCCGGCGTAATCGAAGGCGAGGAGCAGGTAGAGCACGAAGGCGCTGAGGGTGCCCACGCTCACCGCGTCCCGCGCGGCGAGGGCGCCGCCGACGCCCAGCACCGCCTACGTGAACGGCACGACTCCGAGTTGGACGGCGTCCTGCAGCGCGTCGACGTCGGCGGTCATCCGGGACACCAGTACCCCTGCCGGGGTGCGGTCGAAGTAGCGAACCGACATCGACATCACGTGGTCGACGGTGCGGCTTCGCAGCTCGCGCACGAACCACTCACCGATCCGTCCCACCAGCTCGACCTGCAGCCGGGAGAGCACCAGACCAGCCAGCGCCAGGCCCAGGTAGAGCAGGCCGGCGCGGGTGACCACACCGGTGTCGGGCCGGCCTTCCACCGGTCCTTCGTCGACGGCCACGTTTCCGGGTCAGTCCGGGGCTCCGAACTCGCGCACGGCACGGCCGATGCGGCGGTCAGGGACGATCCAGATCAGCGCGACGACGGTGTAGCAGCCGGTTGCGATAATGACGCCGACCTTGCCGTGGGTGTCCACGAACTGCGCGGACAGTATTCCGGCGAGATAGAACAGCGGCGAGATCCTGCCCTTGAGATCCCATCCGACGGCCCGCCTGAGCTCGGAGTCAGGGCCGTGCGCCCGGATGACCACCCCTTGGAGCACGGAGTAGGCGCAGGCCGCGGCCAGCAGGTTCACACCGAAGAGGACGACCGGGAAGCGCGCGTAGTCCGTCTCATCCATCCAGGCGGTCGTGAACGGGAACAGCGACAGGCAGAACAGCAGGCCGAGGTTCGCCCAGAGAACGCCACCGGTCACCCGGCGGGCCAACTGGAACATGTGGTGATGGTTGTTCCAGTAGATCCCGACATAGACGAAGCTGAGGAGATAGCTGAGCAGGCCCTTCCCCGTGCTGTGCCGCAGATCCGCGAACGTGTGCCCCTCGGGGACCTTCAGCTCGAGCACCATGATCGTGATGATGATGGCCAACACACCATCACTGAACGCCTCCAGACGACTGGTCCTCACCGGACCGCCCCGTCGACGCCGTGACCGACCACCGTCATGCGCGCAGCCGCACGCCTCACCCCTGTCCCCATGCCGTCATCAGACCATCCCCCGGCCAGGAGCCGCGGCGGTGGTGCATCGCGTTCTGCCGCCAGGTGGCCGACAGTCCGACCGGGCCGCGCCGATCGGGCGTCGTCGGCTGCTCCTCTCGTGCGGGGCGTCACCGGGTCGGGATAGCGTACGGAATCAGCCGTCGCTCCGACGGCCCTGGGCACCGGGCCGATGCCTGTCGCCCAGCCCGAGGTGAGGAGCGCACAGATGCTGCGTGTCGGCGACACCGCGCCGGACTTCGAGCTGCCAGACGAGACCAACACCCCTCGCAGGCTTTCCACCCTCCTGACCGACGGTCCGGTCGTCCTGTTCTTCTACCCGGCGGCGATGACCAGGGGCTGCACCGCGGAGAGCTGTCATTTCCGGGACCTCGCGGCGGAGTTCGCCGAGGTCGGCGCCCAGCGGGTCGGTATCAGCACGGACACCGTGGCCAAGCAGAAGAAGTTCGCCGACAAACACTCCTTCGACTATCCGCTGCTTTCGGACGCCGACGGCAGCGTGTCGCGCGCGTTTGGCGTGAAGCGGCCGATCGACCTGCTGCGGGTCAGGCGCGCCACCTTCGTGATCGGCACGGACCAGGTCGTCATCGAGGTCATCAGCAGTGAGCTGAACATGAACACGCACGCCGACAGGGCGCTNGCCGCGTTGGGCAGATAGGACGGCCGGCACGGTCCGTCGCCTGACGCACGGGCCCGACCGCCAGATGTGCCGCGTCCACCCGGGGTACTGATTCCAGGTTGCCCGGCGGCAACAGGCAGCCCGTCTGACCGCGGCGGCGGACAGATCGCCGACGACGGTGAGCGGGTCATGCAGACGCTTTCACGTGAGACCTGTCGTGATCGTCTCGACGCCCCGCACCGCGCCGGAGGAGACAGCGCCACCCGCTCACCTGGCCAGCCCGATAGCCGAGGGCTGGCCGGATGAACGCGGTCAGCCAGGCGTCAGCGCAACCCGTGGGAGAGCAGGGCGCCGTCCAGCACGTGGACCGTCAGGATGACGATGACGCCGGCCAGCACGGGCACCACCACGAGGCGTTCGACCCGCCCGTCGGTGCGGGGGACCAGGACGACCTCCATCCGCCAGTTCACCGGCCAGAGCAGGAGGCAGCCTCGGGGGGTCAGGCAGTCACCGATCAGGTGCGCAAGGCACCCCAGGACAACCGGGTAGGCGACGAAGCTCATGTCCAGGCCGTGCATCAGATAGACGGCGACCCCGGCCGTCACGCAGTCCTTCAGACCCGACCAGAACTCGTGCCCCTCGAAGTCCAGGCCGAGGCCGCGCAGCCCGAAGCCGACGAGGACGAACAGGGCCGCCCACCAGCCATACCGACAGTGGTCCGCCAACAGGCTCATCGCAACACCCATGGCGAGCGCGAAAAGCAGGGAATGGGTGGCGTGCCGATGGCCGCCGCTGGCCCGGCTCACCCATCGGCAGATCGTCCGAGAGACCGGGCCGAGGGTGTTCGCGATCCGGCCGTTGGGATGGTCGATGTCGGGCAGCAGGCCCGCACCCGCGGCCACCACCCCGCCGGCGATCACCTGATGGGACGACAACGACAGTGCGTAGGTCCCCAGCCAGTCCTCCCGGCCCAGGAAGGGCACGACGGCCAGCCAGAGCGCCGCACCGCTCAGCGCGTGCGTCCGCCCCATCACCGCTGACAAACCTCATTGATCGGCATTCGGCGGACTCTAGCCTGACGATTCCACCGGCCACACCGGGCATGCCCGGCCGGTCCGGGCTTCCGCCGTCAGGTTCAGGCAAGGGCCGGCCGGCGCCCACTCGACGAAACGTCGACCAGCAGGACCGATCATCGCGAAGGTCGGACCGGCGCTAGGGACAATCCGCGCCACACGTGTCAATCAGCAGGGGTGGCCAGCCACGCGCGCAGGTGGTCGCCGAGGTCGAGGCGGCGCGGTACCCGCACGAGCTCGGCCGGCGTGGAGACCACCCCGAACGCGCGTAGCCGTTCCGCGAGCAGATCCCAGTCCTGCGCCCCGCCGCTGCCCTCGACCGCGGCGAGGTCCGGCGGCAGCGGGTGGTCGAAGTCGGCCCAGTCCGGCAGCAGGACCATGTAGACCATGCGCGCGATCTCCTCGATCGTCAGCTCGGACCGGAGCGCGTCGGGGGTCCTGCCACCGCCCGACATGCCCCAGCCCCGGTCATCCAGGAGGGTGATCTCCCGGCCGTCCGACAGCTCCGCGAACTCGTGCACCGTGAAGAAGAGCCCGCTGGCGGTGTCGATGTGGCCCGCCGGTACTGGGGCCGGCGTCGCCACCAGCCCCGGAACCGCGGTCGGAGCCGGCACCACCCCCGGAGCCGGGACGAGCGCCGGGTCGAGCGGGCCACTGGTCACGGACCGACCGCCCCAGGTACCACTCTCGCCACCGGCTGCGTCGGTGGCGCCCGGCGGGCATCGACGGAGAGAAGGCATCGGGCCGGCCGAAGCGAGCTCGCACCACAGGCGGATTCCCACGACGACGGGGCTCACAGGACCATCATGGCAAGATCCTCGACCAGGGCAGGAATCCTGTTCTCAAGCACCTCGATGCGATCACCCCCCGCCCGCCCTGCGCAGACACGCGGCGCACTGGCTGACGCAGCGGGCGGCCTTCGCTTACCAGGCGAAGTGCTCGGGGGCCGTGCGGTAGCCCGGGAAAATCTCGTCCAGCCGGGCGAGCGCCTTCTCGTCCAGGTGGACGTCGAGCGCCCGGACCGCGTCGTCAAGGTGCTGCTGGATGCGCGGACCCACGATCGGCGCGGTGACGGCCGGCTGGTGCAGCAGCCAGGCGAGCGCGACGTCGCCGGGCTCGTGGCCAAGCTCGGCAGCGAAGTCCTCGTAGGCCTCGATCTGGGGGCGCCTGGCCTCCAGGGTCTGCGCGGCACGGCCTTCCAGGCGCCGTCTGCTCTCGCGCTCCTTGCGCAGCACGCCGCCCAGCAGCCCGCTCTGCAGCGGCGACCACGGCAGGAGGCCCACGCCGTAGTGCTGCGCGGCGGGCAGCACCTCCAGCTCGATCTCCCGGGTGAGGAGGTTGTAGATCGGCTGCTCGCTGACCAGGCCGAACGTCCCGCGCTGGGCTGCGGCGGCCTGCGCCTGGGCGATGTGCCAGCCCGCGAAGTTGCTGCTGCCGACGTAGAGGATCTTGCCGGCCGTGACGGCGACGTCGATGGCCTGCCAAATCTCATCCCACGGGGTATCACGGTCGACGTGATGGAACTGGTAAAGATCGATGTAGTCGGTCTGCAGGCGGCTCAGGCTCGCGTCGAGGGCACGGCGGATGTTGAGCGCCGACAGCTTGCCCTCGTTGGGCCACTCCCCCATCGCGCCGTAGACCTTGGTCGCCAGCACGGTGCGCTCCCGGCGCCCGCCGCCCTGCGCGAACCAGCGGCCGATGATCGACTCGGTATAGCCCCTGCCCTCACCGAGGCCCGACACGCCGGCCGAACGCAGGCCGTAGGCGTTGGCCGTGTCGAAGAAGTTGATGCCGTACCCGTGTGCCGACTCCATGATCTTATGGGAGTCGTCCTCGCTGGTCAGAGGGCCGAAGTTCATCGTGCCCAGGCACAGGCGCGAGACGGACAGACCGGAACGACCGAGCTGGGTGAACTGCATCGTGGGCGGAGTCCTCTCGGTGGGGGATCAGCCGACACCCACGCTCGGGCAGGCGGCATGCCGGCTTCATCGAGTCTGCACCTTCGAGCGTGCTCCAGGTCAAGCCGGCCGAGCACCACCCGCGCGGTCTCCTCACCGTCGCGGCGCGAACCGGCTGCCGTCGCGATCGAGGTCAGGCCGGGAGAAAAGATAGCCGGCGTTGGGAAACGTCGACGTCCAGCCACCACCATCGGTACCCGGCCGAGTGTTCCAGCCGACGTGGTCGGAGTGCAGGTGCGTGCAGATCGCCAGATCGACGTCGGCCACGCTGACGCCCGTGGCCGCGAGCAGGGCGGGACGGTCCCGGTGCACGGCACCCGCGACCCGGCCAAGGGCACCTTGCGGGGCATCCTGAACGAGATCGGCCTGACGATCGACGAACTCGGCCTATAACAGTCGCGCACCACGGGGGCGTGTCCTGAGCGATCGTCGTCAGGCTGCGAGCGGGACGTGCGCTCCTTGTCGATCAGATGCCGAGCCAGGTCAGTCGGGCATCAGGCTGGCAGCGACAGTCGCGCCAAGCTCCCAGCAGGTGTCGCGGGCGGTCGCGTCCACCTCGCCGAGGACCGTGAGCGGGTCACGCAGACGCTTCCATTTCAACCCCGTCGTGATGGTCTCGACCCCGCGGACCGCGCCGGTGGTGTCGGAGTTGCCGTGGACGTAGAGCGCGTACGGCCGACCGATCGTCGCTTCGAGGCACGGGTAGTAGATCTGGTCGCAGCACCGTTGCTAACGTAGGGTCAGGAATAATCGTCGAAGAGCGTCCTTGTCTGCGCTCCCGTAGAGCAGGAGACAGGAGAGCAGGAGACAGGAGAGCGGAGAGCGGATGCAGGCCGGCGAAGTCTGGTGGGTGGATTTCGACGAACGACGGCCGGTGGTGCTCCTCTCGGCTGAGGTCGCCGACACGTCCCGATTCCTGGCCATGCAGGTGGTCCCGCCCGCCGGCACCGAGATCGATGGCGTGGCCGCGGAGGTCGCGATTGGCGCTCCCGAAGGACTTCCCTTCGAAGGCGTCCTACGCGTCGCGTTTCCACGTCCGGGCGTCGTCCCCTGCACCTGGCTCCTTCCGGTGACGAGAGAGGACCTGGTCAAACGGGTCAGCACCCTGCCGGCGGCGAAACTCGCCGAAATCGAGGATCTTGTCCGCCTCGGTGGCCCGGCGTAGGCAGGTCACGGCTCTCGCCGACCCCACCGCTCAAGGCCCGGGGCGGGAGGGGCGCCTGTGACAGGCTCTCCGGCTACCTACGCATCAGAGTGGCAGCGGTGGTTGCGCCAAGCTCCCAGCAGGCTCCGCGGTCGGCCGCGTCCAGGTCGCCGATGACCGTGAGCGGGGTCGCGCAGGTGCTTCCATTTCAGTCCGGTCGTGATCCCGGACTGCGCCGGTGGTGTCGCTGTTTCCTTGCACATAGAGCGCGTAGGGGCGGCCGACCGTAGCATCCAGGCACGGATAGTGGATCTGGTCGCAGAACCACGCCGAACCCGGGCCACGAGAGCGTGACTCTTGGCAACATCACCGGTCTGCTCCCGCACGCCACCGATCTACCGCTTCGTATCACCGCGCAGGGCCGCGATGAACCAGTCAAAGACCGGGACCAGGCTCGGGCCTCGCCTACACGACCGACCTCGGCCTCGTCCGACGGACCGCGTCCACGGTGGAAATCGCCAACCCGATCTACCGCAACGTGATCACACGAGTTCTCGCCGACGGACTTTTGACGGCGTTGCCGGCGCACCGCAGCCACGTTCGTTTGTTCTCGCCGACGGCCGCCTGGACCTACCCGGACCACTCGAACGGTTCACCGAGTTCTGGCACCGGACCGAGGACGTCCTTGAGGCCGACGAGCCCTACCGCAAGGTGACCCCCCACGTCACGCTACTCGGATACCTCGACCGCGCCATGAACGGCAGCGGCTTCGTCGACCGCGAGTATGGCGTGGGCCGCGGCGCCATGGACTTGCTCATCCGCTGGAGCCATACAGGGCCCGACGGCAGATCTACGGTCCAGCGCGAGGCGCTGGAGGTCAAGACCCACCGCCCTGGACATGCCGATCCGACCCAGGCCGGCATCCGCCAGCTCGACAGCTGTCTACTCCGCCTCGTACTGACCACCGGCCACCTCGTGATCTTCGATCAGCGACCCGCCGTCGCTTTCAGGATCGGATAGTAGATCTGGTCGCAGAAATGTGCCGAACCCTGGTCAGGAAGAAGTCACTTTCGGCGACGGCTGGTCCGACCCGAAGGGTTCAGTGCGGTGACGCGCTGTCGTAGCTCATCGAAGAACACGACCTCGTAAGAAGGCCCCAGCTCCCGCGCCACGCGGATTGCCAGAGCGTAGCCTCGCTTGTTCCAGTCGGCCTGGACCTGTTCGCTCGGCCAGCTGTAGCCGTTGGCGATCAGTACGCGGGTGTAGTCGGCCGACCACAGGTCGAGCTCGTCACGCAGCACATCGGTCAGCGGCAGCTCCTCGGACGACGGCATCCCGCCTTCCTCGCTGACCCACAACGGAAAAGCGTAGTAATCGGCCATCACCTTCACCCGCCGCACAGCCATGTCTAATCATAATGCCAAGCTCAGTTATGAGCCCGTGAGACGCACACCGCCGAACGCTGCGACGTCAACGGCGGTCCGCCTGCCAGAAATATCTGCCTTCCGCCGCCCCGAGTCGCCGCTGCGGGCACCTACATCACAAGACTCGCCGCCGCTGTCGCACCGAGCTCCCAGCAGGCTTCCCGGGCGGCCGGGTCCAAGGCTCCGANGACGGTGACCGGATCACGCAGCCGCTTCCAGCGCAGGCCGGTCGCGATCGACTCCACAGCGTGGACGGCTCCTGTCGTATCGTTATTCCCGTGGACGTACAAGGCGTACGGACGACCAACCGTAGCGTCAAGACACGGATAGTAGACAGTGTCGAAGAAGTGCTTCAGCGCGCCGGACATGTAGCCGATGTTGGCGGGTGTCCCCAGCAGGTAGCCGTCAGCGGCGAGCACGTCGACCGCGGTGGCGGCCAGCGCCGGTCGTACCCGGACATCCACCCCCTCGATGGCCTCGTCCCCGGCGCCGGCGAGGACCGCCTCCAGCATCGCCTGCATGGTCGGTGAGGGCGTGTGGTGAACGACGAGGAGAGTCGGCATCGTGACGATGCTAGGAGCCGCGGCAGGCGCCACGGCATGCGGTGACGTCGGTCGGTGGTCGGTGGTCGGTCGCGGTGTCGTCGGTCGCTGGGCGGCGGCGGNGGTCCGCAGCGAGCCGGGCCGTCGGTGGTCGGCCGGCCTAGTAGACCGTCGCTGTTTAGTTCTGGGGTGTGGCAGGCTGGTGTTGGCAGATCTTCCTCGTCCCCTCTGCCGGTCAGGACAAGTCATGCCGTCACAGAAGAAGCGGCCGGTCACCTTGACCGCGGCCGATCGTGAAGCGTTGGTTCGGGTCACCACCACGGGTGTGCATCCGGCCTCGATGATCAGGCGGGCGCAGGTGCTGCTCGCGTTGGACACCTCGACCGGCGAGGTTGATCCTGTCGAGGTGATCGCGGCACGGCTGGGTGTCTCGGGTGAGACGCTGCGGCTGGTCGCCAAGCGGTTCGCCGAGACCAGCGGCGACATCTGGGCCACGGTCGGGCGCAGGCAGCGGGAACAGCCCCCGGTGCCCTCGCCGG
>NZ_LJPA01000056.1:0-823 GCF_001414035.1 Frankia sp. ACN1ag
CGCATACCTCATACCAACGGACTACCCAACCCCCAACGATCACCCCAGCGATCACCACCGGATCAACCCGACCCGGCACATTAAAGATCAGTAGCAGGCCACACATGGCGATGAACGCCTTCCCAGCGGTCAGGATTGCGCTCGCTGGAGTCGCTCCGTCATGGTATGAGAGCCCTCCCACGATCACGGCAGCCAATATGCACAGGGTGACAACAAGAGTAGCAGCAAGTGCAAACATCGCATTGATTTGAATGAGTATCTCCCCCATATTTAGTGATCAATAAGAGGTGCCGTGATGGCTGCCCCGTGAGACCTTTCGGCGACAGCCCGTAGCCGGGCTTTCCCGGCGAGATGCGGCAGATCGGTCCATGAGCAGAAGTATCTCCATCCGTTCATCCATCTCGCAACGAAGCTGCCGTAAACATCATTCCGATGGGTTGGTCACGAGGCTCGCATGGCGCGTATGGCCAGGCGGTGACGCTCCAGCCCCTTGACGGAGGAAGTCGATCTGTTGCGATCGAGATATCTTGGCGAGGCGGGTTGGGAATTCGTTGCCCTCTCGGTTTGGTGCAATTTCTTGCTGGAAAGCAGATCCCTCCAGGGATGATGATCAAATCTTGCAGTTGATCACACGCTGCCGAAAGCAGCATTCGTTGCGATCCCTCTAGGGGTGATCAGCAGAATCAGGGTAGAGGTGTGGTCGGGGGTGTGGCGAACAGGGTGTCGGAGTGAAGATGCCGGAGACCGTAGATGAGCGCGCTCGCGGTTCCGCGGAACCTCTATCGGGCGGGGCGGTTACGTGCCGAGGCGATCGGTGACGATG
>NZ_LJPA01000056.1:1377-1475 GCF_001414035.1 Frankia sp. ACN1ag
GGTGTTGCGATCCCTCCAGGGATGATCAGCGACCGACCGCCTCACCCTGCTCGCGCTGGAGCTCTGCGAGACGGGTTGCGATCCCTCCAGGGATGATC
>NZ_LJPA01000056.1:2071-11133 GCF_001414035.1 Frankia sp. ACN1ag
GGCGTTGCGATCCCTCCAGGGATGATCAGCGACCCCCATGGTAAAGGTGCAGGTCAGGGGTGTGGTGGGGTGGGGGTGAAGGGGCGATCTTGCGGCGGTTCGGCGGTGATGTAACTGCGCAGGTCAGGGGCTTGATCGTCTGGTTAGAGGACGGAGTCCTGGTTGCCCATGGGGACGCCGAGCCATTCGGTTTCGACGAGGGCGGGGGAGCGGGTGCGGTAGACGCGGATGCTGTCGTAGGTGAGGTCGAGCTGGTCGCGCAAGGTGGTCATCAGGGCGCGGTACTGGGCGGCGGACAGCTCTCCCTCGAAAACGCTGCGTTGCACCCAGTGCAGGTACTTGCGGCAGGTGCGCAGGGCGTTCGGGTTGCGCTCGGCTGCGGTGTCGTAGACGAGGACGACGAACATTGCGCTACCACCACGGCCGGAATGGCGTGTACGGCGTGCCTTCCAGGCAGAGCCGTACCAGCTTGAGTGCCTCCAGATGGATGAGCTCCTCGTAGGAGACCTTTCGCTTCAGCGTGCGGTGAAAGACGGTGGCGGCGAGCTCCTCACGCATCATCACCGATACCTTCTTCCGGCCCTCCCGGCTCAATGAAGCTGCGCCCACGTCAGCCTCGAAATCCGACGGTCGGAGGGTCTTCTGGGAAGCGGCGCGGCGGAGCAGACGTTCGGCGAACAGCGGCTTGAAGGGCTCGGCGATATCGAGAGCGAGGGTGTTGCGGCGGCGGTCGGTGTCCGCGTGCAAGAAACCGATCGCGGGATGCAGGGGAGTGGCCCGCAGGGCGGTGAGGACGCGGCCGTAGACGACGCTGTTCGCGTAGCTGATGAAGGCATTGCCCGCGTTCGTCGGCGGTCGCCGAGTGCGACCGTCCAGGCGGAGCCAGGCCGGCAGGATCGTGTCGAAAACTCCCCACGCGGAGCGCCTGAAATTGCCTTCGGCGCCCATCAGTTCCTCGCTGCTCTCCGCGGTGGCAAGGCGCTTGCCGAGCGCGTCCAGCGGCCCGTCGAGCAGGTCGGTCTCCAGCGACCAGCGGACGTTCGCGGCAGTGGCCGCGATCAGGGAGCGGGCGATCGCGGCCCGTCGTGAGGGGGCGGCGGTCAGTTCGACCTGCGCCCGCACCACCTGCGCGGACGACATGTCCTCTGCTGGCATGAGGGCCCCGGCGTAGTTGCCGTAGTGGTCGAGAATGTGAACGACCACGCCGTGCCGGCCGAGCAGCGACACGGCGGCCGTGTTGATGTCGACGTGGTCGAAGGTCACCAGATCGCGGATATCGGTGATCGGTAGGCGGACGGGGCTGCTGTCGGCCCGCTCGATTCGCAGGCTGTTGTCCTCCCGCCGAATCCGGCACGGTTCGGTCAGCCAGTAGGTTCTCCCGGCGGCGGGCATCTCATCCCCAGCAGTAGTCGGTATACGAACAGCCCCGGCAGCGGCGGCGTTCCAGCCGTGGCGGAATTGCCGGGGCGGATATCACGCCGCGGGCCTGCGCTTCGGTTTCGAGGGCGCTGCGGCGCGCGTCGTCGTCCCACGTGACGGTGACGGTGCGGCGAATCAGTGGGTAGTGGATGACTCCGCTGCGCACGTTGACCCCTCGCCGTTCCAGCAGCAGGCAGTAGTGTCGCACCTGCGCCTCGTGCGCCGGGCTCGGCGCCCGCGACGACTTCGTCTCGTGGACGACCGCACCCGTCGTCACCCAGTCGATCTTCGCCTCGCCGAGGTCGATGTCGCGGCGGCGGGTGAACGTCGTCTCGTCGACAATCTCGCCGAACGAGACGAGGTCGCTGGAACCCTCCGGTCGATAGCCCCGCATGTACAGCCAGAGCTGCCGCGGGCAGTGCAGCAGGTACTTGACGTGGACCCCGCCGAGTGATTCCGGCTCGCTGGCCGGCCCGGCGTTCACAGCACCGTGTCCACGGGAGGGGAGCCATCGGCAGCACCGGGCGTCGCACTGTCGAGAACGGAAAGGTCCAGGCCGGTCTCGGTGGAGTAGGGAGCGTCGACGACGCACACGCCGAGGCGTCGATCAGGCACCGCGCGCCCAGCCTGCGTCAACCGGATTCGCTGCTGGAAGGAGATCGGGATGAGTAGCCCCTCGGCGAGCAGCGGATCTCCGCGTTCACGGTCGGCCAGGTCGCGGTACTCCTCGACGTCGTCCGTGTGCAGCACGTGGACGGTGTCGAACGCCTCGTCGAGGTGCTCGGCGAATTCGGAGCGGTCGTCGAAGGGACGGCGAAACGTCAGGAAGCTCGTCCAGAACGCGTCGCGGTTCTGCCGTGCCGTCTGCGTCCAGCGCCGTCCCCACTCGGTGGCGTAGACATGGTCCAGCCAGGCGGTGATGGTCTGCTCGGAGATCGTCGGATCGGTGTCGACGGTGGAGCGCAGCGCCGACCAGGCCGCCGCCAACGCCTCCTCCTCATAGGGCAGGTGCCGTTCGACCGGGTGGACGCGGAACTCGACCGGCCCGTCGGGATGGCGTCCACGTCGGTTCACCCGGCCGGCGCGCTGCGCGACCGCCTCGATCGGCGCCAGTTCGCTGGCCCCGCGGTCGAAGTCGAGGCACAGCGACACCTCCAACGCCTGGGTCGAGACGACGAGCCCACCGCCTCGCCGCGCCGGATCGTCCGGTGTGCGTTCCGGATGACGGTCGAGGATGCGCCGCTCGATCCCCGCCCGGTCCCGCGCCCTGAACCGCGAGTGCAGCAGGATCGCCGCGTCCGAATCCGCCTGGCCGTCGACATTTGCCTGGCCCGCGACGCCGGGCGAGGCAGCCCGTGCGGCCGGCGTGAGGTCGGCGTAGAGCTGCTGCGCGGTGCGGACGGTGTTGGCGACGACGAGGACGGAACGGCCCTCGGCCAGCCAGCGGCGGACGGCGTCGAGGCTGGCCGGGGCGATGATCGGTTCGTCGGCGAGGACGAGCCGATGCCGGTCCGGGGCCGTGCCCGGCGCGGCGCGCACCACCTCGACCGCCCCGCCCAGGCTGTCCTGAACGAGTTCGATCATGGGCTGGGCGAGGGTCGCGGACAGCACCGCGACCTGGCTGCCGAGCTGCGACCACAGCCGCATCGCCGCGCAGATCCGGCCGAACGTGACCGGGTCGTAGGCGTGCAGCTCGTCGAGGACCATCAGGCAGTTGGCCTGTTCGAGCAGCACCGACGAGTAGCGCGGGCCGGCGATGGCGGCCCGCAGGAGCTGATGCGGCGTCGCCACCCGCACCCGCTGGGCGAACAGCCGCATGGCGCCGGCCCGCGCCCGCGCCTTGCGTGCGGCGTCCCGCGGTGAGGGGCAGTCCTCGGCGACCGCCCGCTCCAGCAGCGTGCGCGCCGCGGTCGCATGCAGGACGCCGATGTCCGGCCGCTCGCCGGTCGGCTGGCCGCCGGTCGGCTGGCCGTCGGTCGGAGGCTCGCCGGTCGGAGGCGGGTCGAGGTTGGTGCGGAAGCGGTCGGCGGCGGCGTCGATCGAAGCCCGGTACGGCAGCACCCACACCAGCCGCGCCTGGCCGGGCATCCCGTCCAGGCGGGCCGACGCCCAGGCCAGGCCGGCCTCCGTCTTGCCGCTGCCGGTCGGCGCGAGCACGACGACATGCCCGTCGGCGGCCGCCGCGGCGCGCTGGTGAGCATAAGGCGTCGCCAGCCGGTCGAGGAAGCGGCGGGGTAGCGGCATGTGTGTCTGGAGCGGCACGTGTGCCGATCCGGCATGGTCGGCGAGCGTCACCGCGCCCTGGAGCAGCACGGCGAGCAGGCCGGACTCCTCGCTCACCGGATCGATCCACCGGTCGCGCGTCGCCAGGAACAGCCCGCGCGCCCGTTCCCACAGCCTGCGGGCCGGGTCCGGGTCCGGGTCCGGTGCCAGGGCGAGCTGGCCCGCGAACCAGGCGAGCAGTTCGGCGTGCCGCTGCCGCGGGATCTGGACGGGCGGCCTGCCCTGCCGCAGGTCGTCGGCCGTGCCCTTCCCGAAGTAGCGGCCCCAGTCGGCGTCCTCGAAATAGCGGTGGGTGAGTGGCTCGGGGGACCTTCCGCTGACCTCACCGCTGGATGTCAGCGCCCGATGATGGAACAGGACACCGGTGGCGGTCATCAGCCGGTCGCCGGGAGCCCCGGCCTCGCTCCCCGGATGGAACAGGTCGACGTAGGCGAGCGAGAGCACCTCGTGACGCTCACCCCACGGCTTGCCGTTGGGGCGGACCTGACGCTGGAAGCCCTCGGCGACCTTGCCGGCGTCGTGGAGCAGCGCGGCCCGTTCCACGCAGGCCCAGAACCGGGGCTCGGCGGCGATTGGCCCGGCCGGCCCGATCCGCGCCGCGACGGCCCGGGCCGCGTCCCGCACCGACGCCGAATGCTCGGTGAGCTGTTCGGCCCTGCCGTCGGCGGCCCGCTCCGCCGACTTCGCCAGCACCCTCCCCAGCTCCCCCTGGTCCCCGATCTCTCCGGACTTCTCGGAGCCCGCGAGTAGCCAGACGGCCTGCCCGTCGAGATCGTCCCGGTAGGCACCATGGACGTCGTGCTCCCCGGCGGGGTCGGCGCACCACAGCAACGAGCGGTAGTCCGTGGCCAGCCGATCGGAGCTGACGGCGACGGCCATCCGCAGCGACACGGCCTGCGGCGCCGCGTGCCCGTCTGCGGGCGCGACGGCGTGGCCGACGACGGCCCGCTTGGCCGGGCGCAGCACCGTCCAGCGCGGCGACCCGACGAGGTGGACGAGGTCCTGCGAACGACCCAGCCGCAGGCCCCAGACCGGCCGGCGCAGCGCCGCCGCAAGCCGGCGGCCGTCCGCCCCGGGAATCCACAGCGTGACTCGGACGCCGGCGAGGAACGGCCGTTCACGGATGGTCATCCCGCCCTTGCCGGGGGCGACCCGGCCGCCGATCGCCGGGTTGGCGCCGTCGGCGGCGATCGGATGGTAGGTCTCCAGGTCGATGCCGTTCGCGGTTGCGCTCGCCGCGAGGCCAAGCGGGACCGGTTCGCTCGGCCGTCCGGTCGCCGCGGCCAGCATCCCCCGGATCGTGGACGGCGGCGGCACCGGCAGGCAGCGGGTCACCCCGGGGAACATCGGGTCGCGAAACGACGCGATGGGCACGGCGAGCTCAACCCGCAGCGCCTCGACTGCCCCCGTTGACGGCTGCCGGCCGCCGGCGGCGTCGCTCACCGGCGCACCATCCATCTGCGCTCCATCCGCCTGCGGGGCTTGCACCTGCGGGGCTTGCGTACGCGGGTACTCGGGAGGCTCATCGGGCCGGGTCGTCGAACCAGCCGTCGTGCTCGCCGCGGCGGATCCGCTCGGCGAGGTCGCGCAGGACGGTGCGGGGATGGCCGAGCACGACCGTGCCGGCGCCGATCTCCTCCGCGAGGTCGGTCTCGAACTGCTTGCGCAGCGTGTCGCGGAACCCCGGCCGCCAGCCGACGAGCACCGGCGCCTCCCATTCCCCGTCCCAGGCTTCGAGCTCACGGCGCAGCACGTCGCCGCGGACCTGCAGGCCGGTGCCGTCGTCGGCGCCGTCGATGACGAACCCGAGCGGGTTCACCCCGCCGGCCATCGGGACCAGGGCGAACAGCGCCGGCAGCCGGTCGCCGTAGTGCAGCGCCTTCTTCGCCCCGCCGGCGAGCTCGGCGAGCGCGTCCAGCAGCAGCGCCACCCGCCGGCGCCGCTCGGCCAGCGGCAACCGCACCGCGCCGTGACCGCGGAACGTGGTGCTCGTCGCCCCGGCCTGCGCGGCGGCGGCGAGGCTCAACGCCTCTTTCTCGGTCAGGTAGTTCGGCCGCCCGGCGCCGTGGCGATCCGGCAGGGTGAAGGTGCCGACCCGCGGAACGTCCAGCAGCAGCGGAGCGGCGAGGTCCGCGGTGTAGAACTCGTGGGCGTGTAGGACCGGTTCGGGAATGTTACGCGACATCACCCCGAAATCCTCGGTGAGACGGACCGGCTCCACCGACAGAAACGTCCCGACCATGAAGGCCGTGTCGCGCACGGTGGTGGACGCGTCCTCGGACTTCGCGGTCGCCTTCAGATAGCCGAACAGGTCGTCGTCGGCATATTCGATGGGATTGGCGGCGGTCGTCGCCTTCTGCGCCTTCTGCTGGGCCTTACCGACCCGCTCGGTCGGTGACGGCACCGCGCCGGAAGCGGTCATCGTATCCCGCAGCCAGCGGCGGAAGGCCTGGGCGGAGACATAGGGATAGTCTCGGCCGCGGATCCTCGCCTTCTTCACCCGGGCGGTGGTGGCATCACCCCGACCGTTGTTCGGGGCGCCGGCCTCGACCGCGAGCACGAGCTTTCCCGCCAGATAGGTCATCGTTCCTACGCCCCTTCGTAGTCCGGGTCGGTCGGGTCCACCAGGTCGGCCCCGAACAGGGGCTCGTCGGGTTTGACCGTGTCCGGTTCGTCGTCGCTCTTCTTGCCGATGGCCGCGCCGCGATGGTCAAGTTCCGCGGCCACCTCGAAGAAGAGCTGGCCGCGCAACTGGTATCCCTGCGGTCCGTGCAGCAGGCGCTGGGCGACGTCGGTGATGTCCGCCGCCTTCCGGCCGTCGAGTATCAGCCGGGCGGTCGCCTCCATCAGCAGGCGCTGCAGTGCGTAACTGCGGCCGGCCGCCCGGCAGTACTCGTTGAAGCGGCCCCGCGGATTCGTCGCCTGCATGATCCAGTCGGCCAGCAGGGTGGTGACCGGGGCGAGAGCGGCTGCGTCCACGCCGTGCATCTCCTTCAGATAGAGCGCATGCAGGGCCCGCCAGGCGTGGATCGTCGTGACGGGAATCTTCGTCAGGTCGCCGGCCTGCTCGGACAGGTAAGAAAGGATACGGTCGGTGCGGCTGTTCGCCGAGGCGAACAAGGCGCGGGCGAGGACATCCCGGCCGCTCTGGCTGACCTTTCCATCGGTCCCCCGGCGGGTGAGGCTCCGCCGCAGCGCCTGCCATCCTTGTTTCGCGTCCCGGTCGGCGCGCAGTGCGCGGAGGAACGTGACGACGGCGATGCGGGTTTCGCTGACCCGCAGCCACGGCTCCTGGTTGTCGTTCTTGAAGCTCCACAGGGTGGCGGCGACGGGCCGGTCGACCGCGTGCCGTTCCAGGGCGTGCAGGGTCACGCTTTCCGGGGACGCGCTCGCCGCCAGCGACGTGAACCCGGTCTGGCGGATGCGGGCGGAGCGTTCCAGGTTCACCTCGGTGAACCGCCACTCAACGTCCGGGTTCTCGCAGGTCAGGACGGTCGCCGAGCCCAGGGTGACCGAGGCGCCGTAGGGCATCGCCCACATCGCCAGCCGGCACGGCCGGCACACCGGCCAGCCCCCGACGCCCGGCGGCAGGGTGTTCAACGCCTTCGTGGTATCGAACATCGGCAGCGTCGACTTCGCCCACAGCACGCTCGTCGCCCCGCCGCAGAATGCACACGGACGGATCGTCGCCGCAGCCGCCTCCTGGCCGCTGGCCTCGGCGGCGAAGTAGCGGTTCACCTCGGCGGTGAGCTCGTTCCGATCGCGGCTGCGCTTGGCGTGGGTCGGTTTCGCGTTCGGGTACATCGCGAAGAGGATCTTCCACCAGTCGTAGGCCGCACCCGCCTTGGCTGCGACCGCCGCGTTGACGACATCCGAGACGATCCTCTCGGCGACTCGATCCAGATCCGCCGAGCTGACCTGACCGACGTCGTCGTGGTCGGCGAGAAGGACTATCGAACGCGCCCCGGCTCGCTGCAACGGATGCTCTGTCAGGAAGAGACGATCGTTGACCTGGCTGGCGGAGATTCCGGCAGCGGCCACCTCAGCGAATCCATCCGAAGCCCTGATTGGTGCCGAGCCCGAGGCCCCAGTCGTAGACGGCGTCGAGGAGGGCGGAATCCGCGCGAATGCGGACCTCGGCCGTGCTGCCGTGCCGGGGCGCCCGCTGCACGAGGAACTTGCGGGGTGGCCCGGAGGAGATGACCTCGATGTCGTTGTCGGCGGGCAGGCCGAGCAGGTCGGCCTTGTGCCGCAGATTGTGGCTGAGCCGATCAGTGAACTGCGGATGGTCCGGATGGATGTAGCGGTCCTCCCACTTGATGAGAACCGGCGTCCGCGTCGAGAATACCGCCTCGCCGGCCTGATGGTCAGGGGCCGGTTCGAGTTGCACGCCGCGGAGGGTGAGCCGCAGCGACGCCCAGCGCAACGTCTGCCGGCCGGCGATTCCGGCGAGCAGCGCGGAGGCGACGCGGGGCACCGGAGAACCAAGCCAGAGTGAACCGTCCGCCGAGGTGCCGTAGACGCCGCGGCTCTTGCGCGCACCACGGAACTGCGGTGTCGAGATACCGAGCGGACGCAGCGGCGATCCCGCGAAGCCGCGCTCGTGCAGTTCCTCGGCCAGCTCCGGATCCTGACCACGGATCAGGTCGTAAGCCAGGGCCCGCGCCGGCGTGAAAACATCATCCCATTGCAACGGCGACCTGTCGGCCGCGAGATCGACCCTAAATCTCATGCATCCCCCGTTCATGCGCGGACCGTTCAGTCCGGTGGCAGCGGCTGCGCCGTCACCCGCACAGCCGGAAAGTGTCGCACAGCCGCAACCACCCCCCGCTGGCAGGGGTCACCGCAGCGACGCAAGGTGCAGGAATGCGCCACCCGGACTGTGCGGCGGCGGCCCCGTCGTCGATTCTCGACCGCAGCCAGACGCATAGCCTGACCTGCACGGATCTCACTCTCTTTGCTGGAGAGAAGAGGTAGATCCGGCCGGGTTCCCGCCCACGTCTCGACCGCGTCCCACGCACCGCATGGCTCCGAGGCGCGCGCTGGCTTGCTCTGCCAGCGGAGCGGCGGCGAGCCCACTTGGACGCCCGAGCGGGCCCGGGATGCTGTACTCCTCGATGCAGGTTCACGTTCGCCGCAAGTGCGCCCGGCGCCCAACGGGTCAGCCTCGGGTCGCGGAGCCCCACGCTCAGCGCCGCAAGCCTCCCCAACAACTCAATCTGGATCATGCCCCTGACCTGCACAGTTGCATCACCGCCGAACCGCTGCAAGATCGCCGTCTCATCCCCGCCCCACCCCGCCCCTGACCTGCACCTTTACTATGGGGGTCGCTGATCATCCCTGGAGGGATCGCAACGCGT
>NZ_LJPA01000056.1:12483-13687 GCF_001414035.1 Frankia sp. ACN1ag
CGGGTCGCTGATCATCCCTGGAGGGATCGCAACGTGGCGTTCACGGCGCATTTCGGCCCGAGGATTGCGTCTATGTCGCTGATCATCTCTGGGGGGATCGCAACCCGCTGCGCTTTGGACACGACGGCCACGAGGGCCCGAACGTCGCTGATCATTTCTTCAGGATGCGGCCCCGGCGGTTCCGCGGAACCGCCGGGGCGGCTACTGCTTGGCGAGTTCGGCTGCGATCTGGTTCACCATCGCCTGCTCGGCTGGACCGGGTTCATGGATGAAGGAGTAGCTCAGCACGACCTCGACGAGGCCGGAGTAGACGTAGACGACATCCGCAGGGCGTGCGCGACCGGCTGGGCTGGGCCCACGGCCGGGCGCTGCAACTCGGCCTGCACCAGGAGGTCAGGCTGACCGCGCCCGAGTACCTCTACTTCCTCGTCAGCGCCGGCTACCGGGCCCCGCCGGCCACGCCGGCCTGCCGGGTGCTCCGCCCCTGGCTGGACGAGGACTGACGCCCGCCACCCGGGCGTGTTCCCCGGGCCCGCGCCGCGGACCGGCGGTCCCCGAGGTCAAGGTCGTCAGGCGGGGTCGACGGGCGAGGGGTCCTGGTGCGGGCGCCCCGCTCGACGTCGGGTCCTGTTCCACTCGTCGATCGTCGAGCGCCGCCAGCGCGGCCGGCGCCGATTCGCCGGTCGATCGGTGTCGGGGTCGTCGGCGGCCGGGGCGTCGCCGCTCGCGACATTGGCCCGCCAGGATGACGGCGTGATCCTGAGGTGATCGGCCACCTCAAGGACGGTCATGAGGGGGTCGGAGTTCATCGACCCATCATCATGGCCAAAATGCGGCGGCGCGCCGTGTCACCAGGCCACCTGCCCCGGCCCGACAGGTGACGCAGCGCCCCGTTCCCGGCCCGTGAACCCCTACCGATGGTCCTTCACCGGAGGTGAGCGGCCCGCGAAGGCGCCGAGCCCGTCAGATCGCCCAGGAGCCTGACAGCGGCCAGACCGTGACCAAAGACAAGCCCGACAGGGCCGTCCCCCGCGTTCATCACTGCCGATGGCGCCGGACGACTTCCATCGCCCCCCGCCAGGATGACGGCCGGGCGAGCCCGACCCGCCGAAGCGTCCCGGCCGTACTTCCGAATCATGGCTCTGACCTGCGCAGTTGCACTACCGCCGAACCGCTGCAAGATCGCCGCCAAACCCCACTTCGC